>NZ_CFDJES010000217.1:0-3275 GCF_983723665.1 Cobetia sp.
CCGGTCAGCGCAAGGTGCCACTGCATGACCTGCATAGCGCGGCCTTGCTGCATGATATCGGCAAGGTCGGCATCTCGACGGAGCTTCTGAATGCCCCGCGTGCGCTCAGTGATGAGGAGCGTGTCACTATGCGCGATCATGCCAGTCATGGCGGACGCCTGTTGTTTACGCTGCGCGGCCCCCTGAGAGCGCTGGCCAGCCTGGTGGCGATTACCCACCACGAGGGCTGGAATGGCCAAGGGTATCCTGCCGGGTCCGCCGGGGGTGCCTTGCCACTGCATTGTCAGGTGGCCGCGATGATGGATGTCTTCGATGCCCTGGCCTCGCCGCGCGCCTACAAGCCGGGCTGGTCGTTGAAGCGTCTGGTCGGATTGTTCAGCGAGGAATCCGGCAAGCAGTTTGATCCTCGCCTGATTGCCCGCATGGCGCCGCTGTGGACATCGCTGCACGCCGAACATCGCCGTTTGTATGAGCAGACAAGCCAAAGGTGAGGCGGCGATGTCCGCACAAAAGGCAAAGCCCCCTGTCGAGAGTCTCGGCAGGGGGCTTTGTTACATCAGTACCCGCTAAAGGCGATCAGCGTTTCAAAATCCGCATCAGCAGCAGCGTTCACGCTTGATGGCGGCCCAGTCGGTTGCGGGGTGCTGGCGGCCGTGGTTGCCGGCGTAAGCCGCGACCTTGGGCGACTCCCAGCCTGCGAGAACATCGCCTTCCAGTCGATAGATCTCGACACCGAGCGGGTTGCAGGTCTCGAGCGGGTCACGCGCATCAGGGCCCCACAGGTCCACTGACAGATCGCCACCCGGGCAGCAGGACATCGCGCACAGCAGGTCCGTCTCGGCGAAGAACTCCAGGTAATCGCCCTTGCGTGCCGGGCAGGCCTTCATGAAGTACTTGTCTTCATTGTTGAGGCCGGTGCACTGGAAGATGTTGAGCACATCGTGGATATCGAATTCGGTCAGGCCCCAGGGCTCCACTGCGCGCACCAGATTGGAATGGCAGTGGTGATCGAAGTCCTCGCCGGTCAGCAGGCGATTGACGTAGGGGTCGCAGCGCGTGCCCAGCAGGTCATGCACGCGACCGCCTTCTGCATCGACGCCATAGTCGGCGAGGGTGTCATCGATGATGGTCGCCATCGGGCGCAGGTAGGGCAGTGTGGACCACAGGCGATCATAGGTGCTGACATGCGCGCGCTGCAGCTGGCGGGTGCGAGACGCCCACATGCGCTCACGCGGGTTTTGCAGGTTCCACATGTTGAAATCGCCGACCTGTGAACCCTCGGTGATCTTGATGCGCAGCACGTGGCCCGCCGGCACTTCCCACGCCAGGCCATCGCGCAGCGGCACGGTATGGGTCGCGACCAGGGTGCGCTCGGCCTTGCCTTCGGTGAGGCTGTCGTAGAAGTCGCGATCGACGTCCAGAATCGAACCCTTGCTGGCTTGATAGGCGGCAGGTACATCACTCATGACAGGACTCCTCGTGAGTCGAAATTGGATCTGATGACCAGGCCGGACTGCCTGGAATTCGCTGCCCGGCTGGGGGCTTTCGTGCACTGCCGGCAAGTGTGATGGCCGGCAGTGGCGGTATCTGCAGGGCACAGGGGGAGGTTCTCGGTCCCCCTGCGCGGGGTCAGGCCTGTTCGCGGCGCCAGTGCTTCATCAGACGGTCGAAGCAGGCGCTGGCGGCAGGTTCTGCGTTCATGCGGCTGACGAGGACGACGGCGATCAGGGCGAACAGGAAGCCGGGTACGACCTCGAACATGTCGAATATCTCCAGCGGGCCGCCGCTCAGCGGCTTCCAGATCGCGACGGTGAGGGCACCGACCAGCAGGCCGGCGATGGCGCCATTGCGGGTCATGCCACGCCAGAACAGTGACAGCAGGATGACGGGACCGAAGGCGGCGCCGAAGCCACCCCAGGCGTAGGACACCAGGCCGAGGATGCTGCTGTCACGCTCGCTGCCCATCACGGTGGCGAGCAGTGCGATGCCGATCACGCTGGCACGGCTCAGCCAGACCAGCTCCTTCTGCGTCGCCTTGGGGCGAATCAGGCCACGGTAGATGTCTTCGGCGATGGCGCTGGAGCAGACCAGCAGCTGGGAATCGACGGTGCTCATGATCGCGGCCAGGACGCCGGCCAGAATGAAGCCTGCCACCCAGGGGTTGAGCATGATCTGGCTCAGGGAGATGAAGACACGCTCGCTGTCCGTGAGACCGCCACCCAGCTCACCGCCGAACCAGTAGTAACCCAGCACGCCCACTGATACCGCAGCCGCCATGGTGATGGCGGACCACAGCAGGGCGATACGCCGCGACACCTTGATATCTTCACGCTTGCGCACGGCCATGAAACGCACCACGACGTGTGGCTGGCCACAGTAGCCGATCGCCCAGCCGGCCAGCGACAGCATGCCCAGGAAGGTCACGCCTTCCATCAGGCCACCGATGGGGGCGACATCCTGCGCCGCTGCCGGGGCGGCTGCGCCATCGCCGAACAGCGCCACTGCCGTCATGGCAGCCACGGCACACAGCGAGGCGGCCATCATCAGGCCCTGGATGAGGTCGGTCCATGAGGCGGCGAGGAAGCCACCGAGGAAGGTATAGCCGACGATGACCAGCGCGCCCAACCACAGTGCGACGCGGTAATCGATGTCGAAGAGCCCTTCGAACAGCACGGCACCACCGACCAGACCCGCCGAGACATAGAAGGTGAAGAACACCAGCATGACCACGGAAGACAGGGTACGCAGCACGCGTGAGCGGTCTTCGAAACGCGCTTCCAGATAATCCGGCACCGTCAGCGCATTGCCGGCCGCTTCGGTGAACACGCGCAGTCGCTCGGCGACCAGGGTCCAGTTCAGGTAGACGCCGACCAGGGTCCAGACCGCGATCCAGGCTTGCGAGAGGCCACCACTGAAGATGGCGCCGGGCAGGCCCATCAGGGCCCAGCCGCTGAGATCGGAAGCGCCGGCACTCAAGGCCGCGACGCTTGGCGGCAAGCCGCGTCCCCCGAGTATGTAATCCGACAGATTGTGGGTGATGCGATAGAAGTAGATGCCGATGCCCAGCATCAGCAGCAGATAGAGCCCGAACGACAGCAGGACAGGTAAGTTCATCCTAGGAGACCTCATGGTGACGCCGAGGCGTCTTGTTATTGTTCACCAGTGGTGTCGTGTTGCAGCAGGCTTGCGCGGAACAAGCAGCGGGGAGCTGGCAATATCACTGACACCTTCACCTTAGCCATGAGGTGGATTGCAGAAAACTGACCATTTTTCGT
>NZ_CFDJES010000218.1:0-3205 GCF_983723665.1 Cobetia sp.
CTGGCGATGGCGTTGACCCATGACCCGGACATCCTGCTGCTCGATGAGCCCACCGATGGGCTGGACCCGCTGCAGAAGGACAGCGTGCGCGCCTTCATTCGCGAGCTGGGGCGCGAGCGTCTGATCATCGTCTCCACCCATCTGCTGGAGGAAGTGCCTCGCATCTGTGACCGCGTGCTGGTCATGGCCAATGGCCAGCTGGGCTTCGATGACACGCCGGAGGCGCTGGCCGCGACCTCCGTCAGCGAAGGCATCCTGGGTGGCAGCCGTTCGCGCTACGGCGCGGGGTATGGGGCGAGTTCCAGCCTGCCGGTATGGCGAGTGACGCTGAGTCGGGCCCTGAGCGAGCGCGAGCTGGCCAGTGTCTCGCGTCTGCCGGGCGTGGCGGCCATCACGCCCGTCAAGCCCGGCGATGCCATGGCGCGTGACAAGTCGCCGCTGGTGGTCTCGACCGGCGCCGTGCTGCGCCTGGCCGGGCGTCTCCACCAGGACCCGCGCCCCGCGCTGGCACGCTGGTGCAGCTACATGGAAATCCGCCTCGATGAATGCGTCCACGAACGGGGTGATATCGAGGTCGCGTTCCGCCAGCTGGTGACGCGCATGGCGGAGCAGCCCTCGCCGCTGCCGATGCGCAAGCAGACACCGCGCGCAGATCAGGAGGTGTCGTCATGAGGGCCGTTCTCGCGCTGGTCCGCCGTGACCTGCATCAGGCACTGACTCAGGGCGCCAGCTGGTCGCTGCTGGTGGTGATGGCGGTGCTGGCTCCGCTGGGGGCCTTCGAGGTGGGTGATCTGCTGGCACGTGATCGCGCCGATCTTGGCTCGCTGTGGCAGGTGTTGCCCTGGTTGCTGGTGCTGTGGACACCGCTGCTGGCCCTGCGCGGCTGGCCGGAAGAGCGCGCCAACGGCCTGCTCGAATGGCTGTCCGGCCTCGGACTGGGGTCATGGCGACTGGCCAGCGCACGCCTGATCAGTGCCAGCGTGCTGGGCTGGCTGGGGCTTGCGATGACGGCGCCGCTGGTGGTGCTGATCCATTGGCTGGGCACGCCGGATCTCGGCCTGATGCTCAGCGGCTATCTGGGCATGGCGCTGCTGGTGATGGCGCTGGCCAGTCTCGGTCAGGCGCTGGCGGTGCGCGCGCCTTCTGCGCTGTCGGCGTGGCTCGGGGCGCTGGTGCTGGGCCTGGCGCTGATGCTGCCGGGCACACCCGCGGTGACGAGCCAGCTGGCTCAGCATCTGGCGCCGCACTGGGTGCAGCTGCTCGATCTGATCAGCTTGCCGGCGCATCTGACGCCTTTCAGTGAAGGCCGGCCGACCTGGCTCGATGCCAGCTACTTCCTGCTGTTGACCCTGGCCGGGTTGGTGCTGCAGGCGCGCGGCCTCAGTCAGGAGCGCCATGCACGCAAGCAGGCGCCACAGTGGCTGGTCACGGCGGCGCTGGCGGCTGCGGTCACCGCGCTATTGCTGGCCGGCGTGCGCCTGCCGCCGCTGCTGACGGCCGACGGCCACAACCCGCTCACCCGCGCGCATGATCTGACCGCCACGCGTCAGCACAGTCTGAGCCCCGCCAGTCGTGCGGTGCTCGATGACCTCGAGGCACCGGTGACGCTGACCTTCGCCTACAGCGAACGCTTCGCCGCCGATCTGCCGCAGCTGCGTGAACTGGCGACACGGATCGAGACGCGTCTGGCCGCCTTCGCGCGTGAGCCGCAGATACGCCTCAAGCGTGTCGACCCTGCACCGGACAGTGCCGACTTCGCGGATCTCGAAGCGCAGGGCCTGACCGCGCTGTCATTGCCGGGCGGCGAAGAGATGCTGTTCGGGCTGGTGGTGGATAGCCCCTACGCCGAACGCCGCGCCATTCCGCTGCTCAAGGCGGCGGATATCGGCGGGCTGGAAGCGCAGGTGACACGCCAGATCCAGGAAGTCTCGCGCACTGAGCCGCCGCGCCTGGGCGTCGTCTCGCGTTTGCCGGTGATGGGCCAGCCCAGCCTGGAGCAGGGCAGAGCGCTGGGCAGCTGGGGCCTGATGGAGCATCTCAATGCACGCCTGCGCATCGACTGGCTGTCGGCCGGTGATGATGCCGCGCGTCCGATCGCCGATCAGGATGCGTTGCTGGTGATCGCGCCGCGGCTGTTGCCGGTCAAGACGCTGGAGGCCATCACGGCCTATCTCGAGCGTGGCGGCCGGGTGTTGATGCTGGTGGACCCTCTGCCCGAAATGCTCGATCAGCCGGCGCCGGCTTCCGAGGCGCTGACGACATTGCTGGCGCGCGCCGGGCTTGAATCACGCGCGGGCGAGGTGGTGGCGGATGCGCAGCTGGCCTTGCCGATCGGCCTGCTGGACGGCACGCGTGCGCTGAGTCCGACGTTGCTCGGGCTAAGTGCTGCACAGCTGTCGGATGCCGCGCTCAACCTCAATGTCGAGCAACTGGTGATGTCCAGCGCGGGCTGGTTGGCGCCGCTGCCTGATGCAGCAGACGCATCATCGAAAGGCCCAGGGGCGCAAGACGCGCCGTTGCAGTGGCTGATTCGTGGCAGTGATGAGGCGCGCCTGATTCCGGCGGCGCGTGTCCACGCCAGCCGCATGGACCCGCGTCCGCTGTCGGGGCTGGCAGGGGAAACACCGCCGGCCGGCGGGCTGGCCGTGCTGGCGCAGTGGCCGGCGGCGGGCGCCAAGGGTGGCCAGTTGCTGGTGGTCAGCGATGTCGACATGGCCAGTGACCGTCTGTGGCGGCGCACGGCGGCGGATGGCAGCGAACAGGCCCTCAATGCCAATGCGCGCTGGCTGGAAAATGCCGTGGACCTGCTGGCAGGCAGCCCCGAGCTGGTCGCCTTGCGCGCGCGTGCCCATCAGGTGCGCGAGCTGACGCGTCTGCATCAACTGGCCGATCATCAGGCCGCCGAGGAGACCCGGCTGCGCAATGACTGGCAGACGCGTCTGAGTGCGCTCGGCGCGACGCCGGTGTCTGGCAAGGCCGAAGCCGCGCAGCAAAGCGACGCCCTGGCGGCGATGCAGCATGACTTCGAGGACGCGCTGTCACGTCAGCAGCGTGAGGCGAATGCCGAGCGTGATGCCCTGCGTCGCGAGCTGCGTCTGTGGACGCTGCTGGCCTTGCCGGTGGCGTTGAGCCTGCTCGGCGAGCTGATCTGCTGGCGCCGTTATCGTGCCAGCCGTCGCGCGGGCTATCAGTCGACAGGGCGTCT
>NZ_CFDJES010000219.1:0-1608 GCF_983723665.1 Cobetia sp.
CATCGACTTCGCGGAAGTGATGGGCGCTTTTCATCAGGGCGAGGGCGGTGAGGGCTTCGACGCCATAGACGCGGGTGGTGATGGCGTGGCGGGTGGCGACATGATCCAGCAGCAGGGCGAAGTCGCCATCGCCGGAGGCGAGGATGATCTCATCGACCTCGGGGGCGGATTCCATCACGTCGATGGTGATGCCGACATCCCAGTCGCCCTTGGCCGAGCCGTCGCCGCGCTGGATGAAGGGCTTGAGTTTGACCGTGAAGCCTATCTCGCGCAGGCGCTGCTGGAATTGCTGCTGCTTGGGGTCGCCACGGTCGATCGCGTAGGCGTAGGCATGTTGAATCGAGCCGAGGCGCTCGAGCTCTGCCCACAGGCGACGATAATCGAACTGCCGGCCGAAGGTATCGCGGGTGGTGTAGTAGATGTTCTGCACATCAATGAAGACGGCCAGGCGTGTGCGTGCCCCATCCGCGTCGCGAGTGCCATGCACGCTGTGCTGGCGGGAGTCGAGGGAGCTGTCGCGCGAAGTAGAGGCTGGCATGGGCGTCGCCGTGGCGGGAGGAGCAAGGGTAGGCAAGAGGTGATTTTCCTCTCCCCAGAAAGAAGCCGGCCGCTACCTGATGATGCAGGGCAGCGGCTGGAGGTCTAGCGATGAACAACGCTCTCACCGGTCAGTGACTCGATGGCAGACGCCAGTTGAGTGAGGCGAGCAGCGCGTTCGGGCACCAAGGCTTGATGGGCAAGCCTCAGCTCTTGGCAGCAGGGTTTGACGGCTTGGTCGGCTTGACGCCAATGACCTGGCCGCTGACACCGGATTCAATCACATCCACCTTGCCACCACGGTCCAGGAAGGCCTGCATCTGAGCTTCAAGCGAGGCTGAGGTTTCGACAGCAGCCGGTGCTTTTTTCTTTGCAGCAGTACGAGTATTCGCCATACGGGACTCCGTTCCAAGACGTGAGGGGTGAAGATGCATGATAACACAGTGGCAACTTTGCTGCTTGATGGCGTCAATTTGGAATCAGAAGCCTGATGTTTTGCGCCGCTTTCCTTGTGTCTGCAAGCCTCGCGCAGCTTGGTGGGTCGCTGTTGCGATCTGACCAACACAGTGATGCAGGGCGGCCAAGCCATTGAAAAGTCGGGCTGTCGGCAAGAGGTCAGTGGGCATGATCGCGATTGCCGCATGGCATGCGAATCCTTTTACGGGCGCTGAATCATCTTTGATGGTCAGGCTGTCCGTCGCTCAGCCAAGCAAGGAGAGACTCCATGACAAGCCCTTCCAATGGTGATTTTGACGGCCAGACTCGCGCTTATGCGGTGGCATCCGAAACGGCAGACCTGGCGCCCTGGAACTTCGAGCGTCGCCAGCCGCGACCGGATGACGTGGCCATCGAGATTCTCTACTGCGGTGTCTGTCACTCGGATCTGCACGTCGGCCGCAATGACTGGGGCTTTTCTCAGTATCCGCTGGTGCCGGGGCACGAGATCGTGGGTCGGGTGACCCAGGTGGGCAATGACGTCAGTCAGTACAAGGTGGGCGACATGGTCGGCGTCGGCTGCATGGTGGATTCCTGCCGTGAATGCAGCGCCTGTCAGAAGGGGCTCGAGCAATA
>NZ_CFDJES010000219.1:1708-3196 GCF_983723665.1 Cobetia sp.
GGCCACATGGGCATCAAGTTCGCCAAGGCGATGGGCTGTGAAGTGACGCTCTTCACCCGCAGCGAGAGCAAGGTCGAGGAGGCGCGCGAGAATGGCGTCGATCATGTGATCGTCTCGACGGATGACGAGCAGATGGCAGGTGCCACCGAGACCTTCGACTTCCTGCTCGACACGGTGCCGGTGCCGCATGATCTCAACCCTTACCTCAATACCCTGAAGTACGACGGCACGCATATCCTCGTCGGCCTGGTGCAGGAAGTGGACCCCGCGCTGCAGGGCGGCAACCTGGTCATGAAGCGCCGTGTACTGGCGGGCTCGTTGATCGGTGGCATGCCGGAGACCCAGGAAGTGCTCGACTACTGCGCCGAGCACGATATTGGCTGCGATATCGAGATGATCGACATCGACACCATCAATGATGCTTGGAAGCGCATGCAGGAAGGCAAGGTCAAGTATCGTTTCGTGATTGACATGCAGAGCCTCAAGAACGCCCAATAAGCGCTGGCGCTGCTGCCGATCAGGCAGTCTGTCAGTGAATGCTGAAACCCCCGCCAATGACGCATTGGCGGGGGTTTTGTCGTAAGGTATGTCACAAAATTGCTACAGGGTGATTCCCGATGTATCGCAAAACGCGTATAAGAACGCGATGAAAACGCCAAAGAGAATCCAGCCGCTCATAGATGACGGTCTGGTCGATGAAGTGCTCCGCCCCTTGATGAGTGGCAAGGAAGCCTCGGTTTACGTCGTGCGCTGCGGAGAAGAGATTCGCTGTGCCAAGGTCTACAAGGATGCTGCCCAGCGCAGCTTCAAGCAGGCTGTGCTGTATCAGGAAGGCCGCAAGGTGCGTAACAGTCGCCGTCAACGGGCGATGGAGAAGGGCTCCGGCTTCGGACGCAACCAGCAGGAGGCCGCCTGGCAGAATGCCGAGGTCGATGCGCTGTATCGTCTGGCCGATGCCGGTGTGCGCGTGCCGCAGCCGTTCGGCTGCTTCGATGGCGTGCTGCTGATGGAGCTGGTCACCGATGACGACGGCAATGTGGCACCACGCCTGAATGATGTCTCGATGTCCGCCGAGCAGGCGCGGGAAGACCATGCGCTGATGATGCAGTACATCGTGCGCATGCTGCATGCCGGCCTGGTACATGGCGACCTGTCCGAGTTCAACGTGCTGGTCGATGACTATGGCCCGGTGATCATTGATCTGCCGCAGGCGGTCGATGCCGCGGCCAACAACAATGCCAAGAGCATGTTGGCGCGTGATGTTGCCAATATCACCGCCTACTACGCGATGTTCGCGCCTGAACTGGCACAGACACGCTACGCCGACGAGATCTGGGCATTGTTCGAGGCCGGCGACATGGACCCGGATGTCGAGCTAACAGGCCTTTATGAGGACGACGCCGAAGCGCCGGACGTGGATGCGCTGCTCGAGAACATCATGGCGGCCATGGAAGAAGAGCAGGAGCGCAAGGCGCGCCAGAAGAGTGC
>NZ_CFDJES010000220.1:0-3142 GCF_983723665.1 Cobetia sp.
GAGATTCCTGCACATGGGTGGCAAGGAGGCGGGCGATGCTGGCGGTGATCGGTGGGACGGGGTTCGGCAGTTGGGCAGGCATGGAAGTGCTCAGGCGCGGCGGGCAGGAAACGCCCCTGGGGGCGGCCTCCTGTGGCGTCGTGGAAGGGCGACTGAATGGTCAGTCGCTGCTGTTTCTGGCCCGTCATGGCCAACCGCACAAGGTGCCGCCGCATCGCATCAACTATCGCGCCAATCTATGGGCGCTCAAACAGGCGGGCGCGACCCATGTGGTGGGAGTCAACTGCGTGTCCGGCATCGACCCGACGCTGGTCCCGGGCACGCTGGTGGTGCCGGACCAGCTGATCGATTACACCACCGGTCGCGAGGGTTCGTTCTTCGATGGGCGTTTCAAGCCGTTCCAGCATGTGTCGTTCGCCTGGCCGTATCATCGGGTCTGGCGTGAGGAGCTGCATGCGGCCGCCGCCGAGGCGGGGCTGCCCCTCTCGGCCGGCGGGGTGCTGGGCGTGGTGCAGGGGCCGCGGCTGGAGACTGCCGCCGAGATCCGCCTGATGGCGCGCGATGGCAATACGCTGGTCGGCATGACGGGCATGCCTGAGGCCGTGCTGGCGCGCGAGCTCGAGATGGAATACGCCAGCCTGTGTCTGGTGATCAGCCATGCCGCAGGCGTCGGCGAAGAGGAGCCGACCCGCGCGGGCACGGAATCCGTGATCGAGGCCGGCATGCCCAGAGTGCAGCGCTTGCTGGCGACGCTGTTGGCGCGCCATGCCTGAGCTGCCTGACCTCAGGAGGAGAGTGGGGGGAGGCGGTGGTGTAGGTAGGCGGTGGTGTAGGTAGGGCGTGTAGAGGGTGTAGAGCGTGTAGAGGGTATGCCCGCACGAAAAAACGGCCTGCATCCGCGATGCAGGCCGTTTTCATTTTTCGTTCAAGCTCACGCTCACGCTCAAGTTCATGCCCAAGTTCGAACCCAGGCGCCTGGCAGCGCAGGGCGCGTCAGGCCGCCTTGGTCTTGGCGTTGAGCAGGTCCAGCAAGGTCTCGCAGAAGCTGAAGCGCGCCTCGGCGTCATTCATGTCGGTGGCGAAACGCAGCGTGTCGGCGCCTTCCAGCTTGTAGACATCCGACTGGCGCTGGATCAGGTTGACCAGCGTCAGCGGATCGACCGGCGTCTGGGCGCCGAAGATGATGCGACCACGTCCGGCGCCGGCCTCCAGCTTGATGATGCCCAGCGCCTGGGCGCGCTGGCGCAGCTGGGTCTGGCGGAACAGCGTCTTGACCGGCTCCGGCAGCAGGCCGAAGCGGTCGATCATCTCGACCTGCAGTTCGCGCAGGTCGCTTGCGTTCTCGGCGTTGCTGATGCGCTTGTACATCATCAGGCGCTGCTGAACGTCGTGCAGATAATCGGCCGGAATCAGTGCCGGCAGATTCAGGCTGACCTCGACGCCTTCATCCAGCGGCGACTCGATATTGGGCGTCTTGCCCGCCTTGATGGCCTTCACGGCGCGATCGAGCATCTCCATGTACAGCGAGTAGCCGATGGTTTCCATCTGGCCGGACTGCTCGTCACCCAACAGCTCACCCGCGCCGCGGATCTCCATGTCATGGGAGGCCAGCGTGAAGCCGGCACCGAGGTCCTGGGACTCGCTGATCGCCTCCAGACGCTTGACCGCATCGCGGGTCATCGCCTTGGGATGCGGGGTCAGCAGGTAGGCGTAGGCCTGGTGATGCGAGCGCCCGACGCGGCCACGCAGCTGGTGCAGCTGGGCCAGGCCGAACTTGTCGGCGCGCTCGATGATGATGGTATTGGCGCTCGGGATGTCGATGCCGGTCTCGATGATGGTCGAGCACACCAGCACGTTGAAGCGCTTGTGATAGAAGTCCGACATGCGCCGCTCCAGGCTGCGCTCCGGCAGCTGGCCGTGGGCGACGCCGACATTGGCCTCCGGCACCAGCTCCGCGATGCGCGCGGCGCTCTCCTCGATGGTCTTCACCTCATTGTGCAGCACGTAGACCTGCCCGCCGCGCAGCAGCTCGCGCAGGATGGCTTCCTTGACCACGCCGTCGTTGCGCTGCTGGACGAAGGTCTTCACCGACAGGCGGCGCGCCGGTGGCGTGGCGATGATGGACAGGTCGCGGATGCCGCTCATCGCCATGTTCAGCGTGCGCGGAATCGGCGTGGCAGTCAGGGTCAGGATGTCGACCTCGGCGCGCAGGCTCTTGAGGCGCTCCTTCTGGGAGACGCCGAAGCGGTGCTCCTCATCGATGATCAGCAGCCCCATGTTGGGCAGCTCCAGCGATTTGGAGAGCAGCTTGTGAGTGCCGATCACGATATCGGCCTGGCCGTTCCTGATGCGCTCGAGCGAGGCTTCCTGGCCCTTGCCGCTGGTGAAACGCGACAGCAGGGCGATCTCCACCGCGGTGTCGGCGAAGCGATCGCGGAAGTTGTCGTAGTGCTGCTGGGCGAGCAGGGTGGTGGGCACCAGCACCACCACCTGGCGGCCGGAATTGACGGCGAGGAAGGCGGCGCGCATCGCGACTTCCGTCTTGCCGAAGCCGACATCGCCACATACCACGCGGTCCATCGGCTGGGGCGCGCACATGTCCTGGATCACCGCGCCGATGGTCTGCGCCTGGTCTGGGGTTTCCTCGAAGGGGAAGCTGGCCGCGAAGCGTGCGTAGTCCTCGGCGGGGAAGTCGCAGGCATGGCCGACACGCGCCTCTCTGCGTGCATAGACATCCAGCAGTTCGGCGGCGGTATCACGGATCTTCTCGGCCGCCTTGCGCTTGGCCTTCTCCCATTGCTCGGAGCCCAGCTTGTGCAGCGGCGCCAGCTCGTCACTGGCCCCGGAATAGCGCGAGATCAGGTGCAGGCTGTCCACCGGCACGTAGAGCTTGGCGCCATCGGCGTATTCGAGCGCGAGGAACTCGGCCTCCTGACCCCCGGCGTTGATGGTCTCCAGCCCCAGATAGCGGCCGACGCCGTGGGTGTGGTGCACCACCGGCGCGCCTTCACGCAACTCCGAGAGGTGGCGCACGGCCAGCTCGTTGTCATCGGTGGCGCGCGCCTGGCGGCGGCTCTGACGTACCACTTCGCCGTAGAGCTCGGTCTCGGTGATGACCACCAGCCCCTTGTGGCTGTCGCTG
>NZ_CFDJES010000221.1:0-3125 GCF_983723665.1 Cobetia sp.
TATCAGTGTGTGCTGATGGACTGTCAATGCGGCGAAGGCGCAAGACGTGTCGTTCCTGGTAGGTAGCGAAAAAAGGTGTTCATCAGACGTGACACGGCCCTACACCTCATTTGAGGGCAGGGCCGGTGTTTTGGATAGATTGCGTTGGACAGATTGCGTTGTCATGCATCGCATCAGTACGCGCTGCGACGCATCTCACACCATGGCGTTCAGCGCTGGGTGAGTGGCGCCGGTGCCGGGGCGGCACGGGTGGCGCGATCACGGCGTACGCGGATCACGAAGGCGATTACCAGCGCGAAGATACCGAAGGCGACCGGGATGGCGGCGACCGAGATCAGGCTCAGCAGGGTCTTGTAGACATCGCCGCCCAGCCAGCTGACCACGACAGCCAGGGCCGCCATGGAGACGATCCAGAAGGCGCGTGAGCGTTTGACGGTCAGCATCTCGCACACCAGGCCCGCGGAGTCGGCGCTGGTGATGAAGAACAGCAGGATGTTGAGCGTCAGTATCACCGAGAGGATGCCGGTGGTATCGATGGTATCGATCAGCTTGAACACGTCATCGACGCCCAGGCTCAGACTGCCGAGACCGAACACCACGAACCACAGGCATGAGAACAGGGTCGGCACCAGCATCACGCCCAGTACCATGCCACGCAGGGTGCGGCCCTTGGAAATGCGGGCGATGAAGACGCCGGTGAAGATGAACCAGCCATACCAGGCCGCCTCGAAGGCATACAGCCAGTCTGCCAGCCATGTCTTGCGCTCCGGATCGCCCAGGCCGATATCGGTGGCCATCGCGGGGTACTTGAGCAGGTATTCCGGCACCAGGCGCACGAAGGTGGAGAGGATATCGCCGGGCACGGTCAGCACCAGCACGCCGAGCATCAGGATGATCGCGAACAGGGTGTTGTAGTTGCTCAGCCACTTGATGCCGCGCTTGAGGCCCGAGGCGGAGGAGATGATGGCGCACACGGCCAGCACGCAAATGATCAGGGTCGGGCTGAATTCGATGCCGACCAGCTTGACCAGCCCCTGCTGGATCGGGGTGGTCGCGTAGGTGAAGGACAGTGACAGGCCGATGACGGTGGAGACGACGAGGCTGATCAGGTTCAGCTTGCTCCACAGGCCGTTGCCCAGCAGTTCTTCGGCAGGCTTGGCCATCTTCATGTTGTACATGGCGTGGGCGAAGAGCGCGCCGATGGCCAGATAACCGGCCCAGGCGAGCAGGCCCCAGTGATTGAAGGCGTTGAGCAGCGCCATGTTGGTGCTCAGGCCGGCATCGGTGTGATATTTCGGTTCCAGCACGCCCCAGGTGAGCAGGCCGATGCCCATGCCGGTGGCGAACAGCATGCCCATCCAGCTCAGGGTATGGAATTCAGGGTCGCCTTCGCCGAAGCGCAGCTTGCCCAGCGGGGTAAAGCAGACCGCAACCAGCAGCAGCGAGACGGCAAAGGCCGGCCAGGTGAACAGGAAGCCGAAGTTGCCGATCACCGAGCCCTTGATCAGGTCGAGACTGGCCAGAAATCCTTCGGGAAACAGGGCGGCGGCACCGATCAGTAGCGCGATCACGCAGACGGTCGCGATCGAGGTCAGGTATTGCTCCTTGCCACAGGTCGAGTTTCCTAGCCCGCAGATGTCGTCAGCGGAGTGCGCGTTCTGTTGTTCATGATTGGACTGTCTAGAGACGGACTGTTCAGAAGCAGGCGGTGCAGAGGGCGAGTGGTGGGTCATTGTGCGAGTCCTGATGTTGTTATTGTCGTGGCAGGCAACGTGATACGGGGATGAGGTGACGCGTTGAAGAGGCCGATGCTGAGCTCCTGTGAATGGCAAGGACCTCATAAGACTATCCGTACTGGGTAAGCAGTTTTGGATATGCACGACAACTAATTGGCTTGTTGCGACATGACGGCCCACTCCAGCGCGATATCGGCAGGCATGAGCTTGATGTGTTGCCCAACGCGACTCGCCGAGCCGCCCCTGTGACGGGATGGCTCGGCGAGTGGGGGTTGGCAGGACCGGTCTGGCAGAACATGTCATGCCAGTGAGGCTTCATGTGGGGACTGACACAAGTTCAGGCTTACTCTCAGCCTCGAGCTCAGGCCTGGCCTCTGCCCGGCTTCGGCTTGCCGAGTTTCATGAGGGCGATGCCGGATTCCTGGCACAGCGCTACCAGAAGGCCTAGCGTCATCGCCACGATCACGAAGCTCATCGGCAGGGCGGCAGCCATCAGGATGGTCTGCAGCGCCTTGAGTCCGGCTGCCATCAGCAGCGTACCGGCCACCAGCCCGATGCAGATGCCCCAGAAGATACGATGGTGCGCCAGCGGTTCTTCATCGCCCAGCGACAGGATGGTCGTGACCACCAGAGTGCTGGAATCCGAGCTGGTCACGAACCAGCTGATCAACAGGAAGATCAGCAGAGACGACAGGATGACGCTCAGCACGCTATTGCCCGCCAGGGCATCGGCGGTGGCGAACAGCGCTTCGGGCAGATTCCAGTTGCGCACCAGCGTCATCAGCTCGCCGCTGCCGACCCCCATGCTAGCCGTCAGCTCCTGATACAGGCCGGTGCCACCGAACAGTGCCTGCCAGATGAAGATGATCAGCGGCGGGGCGATCAGCACGCCCAGAATGAATTCCCGCAGGGTGCGGCCCTTGGAGATGCGGGCGATGAACAGCCCGATGAACGGGGCCCACGCCAGCCACCAGGCCCAGTAGAAGATGGTCCAGCCGACCTGCCAGCTGTTTTCTCCCGCGGTCTCGGCGACCCACAGCCCCATCGGCACCACATCGCGCAGATAGGCCAGCAGCGTCTCGCCGAACAGCGAGATCAGCCACAGCGTTGGGCCACCGATCAGGAAGCTGCCGACCACGAGGACCGACACGCCGATGTTCAGCTCGGAGATGAAGCGAATTCCGCGCTTGATGCCGGAGACCGCCGAGGCGATCGAGATCGCACTGATCGCGACGATCAGCGCCAGCTGGGTGCCGATGCCGGCATCCAGACCGGTGAGGCGATTGAGGCCCACCGCGATCTGGCTGACGCCCAGCCCCAGCGATGTGGCGATACCGAACACGCAGCCCAGCACGCCCATGATGTCGACGGCATGGCCGATCGGGCCGT
>NZ_CFDJES010000222.1:0-3122 GCF_983723665.1 Cobetia sp.
ACCTCTCAATGGTAGCCATCGGTATGACGGACCTTGCCCTTGAACACGAAGTAGCTCCACGCCGTATACACCAGGATGATCGGCAGGATGAAGAGCGTGCCGACGAGGGCAAAGCCCTGACTTTGTGGCGGAGAGGCCGCTTCCCAGATCGTCACATGACCGGGAATGATGTCAGGCCACATGCTGATGCCGAAACCGCTGTAGCCCAGGAAGATCAAGGCCAGCACCAGCAGGAAAGGCTGGGCATGATATTCAAAGGCGACGGCGCGGATCAGCGCATAACCGGCCAGCACTACCAGCACTGGCACCGGCAGGAACCAGAACAGCTGCGGCAGCGTGAACCAGCGTTCGGCGATGGCGGGGTGCGCCAGCGGAGTCCACAGACTGACGGCCGCGATCATGATCAATACCCACAGCGTCAGCGGGCGCGTCAGGGCAAACATGCGCGCCTGGAGAATGCCTTCGGTCTTCATGATCAACCAGGTGCTGCCGAGAAGCGCATAGGTGAACAGCAGCGCCACACCGCAGAACAGCGGGAAGGGTGACAGCCAGTCCAGCGAACCGCCGCTGAAGTGAACCCCATCGAAGGCGATGCCCTGGATGTAGCCTCCCAGTGCGACGCCTTGACTGAAGGTAGCCAGCACCGAGCCGCCCACGAAGGCCTTGTCCCACCAGTGGCGACTCGCGTCCGAGGCCTTGAAGCGAAATTCGAAGGCGACACCGCGGAAGATGAGGCCGATCAACATGGCGACAAGAGGAATGCTCAGGGCTTCCAGCAAGACGGCGTAGGCCAGCGGGAAGGCCGCGAACAGCCCCGCGCCGCCCAGCACCAGCCATGTCTCGTTGCCATCCCACACGGGCGCCACGGTATTCATCATCACATCGCGGTCCACCTTTTCCTCCACCCACGGGAAGAGAATGCCGATGCCCAGATCAAAGCCGTCCATGATCACGTACATCATCAGGCCGAACAGGATGATGCCCGCCCAGATGACAGAAAGGTCGATACCCATAGCGTTCATCGCTCCGGTCAGTGAGTGGTGCCGTCGAGAGATTCCTCGATGGCCGACAGTGGACGGGATGGCGTGCGTGGCTTGCCGGGGCCGCCGCTGGGGGCGTGACTGTCATCACCCTCAGGCCCTTTCTTGATCAGCTTGAAGATGTAGTTGATCCCCGTGCCGAAGACGATGAAGTAGACCGTGACAAAGGCTGTCAGGCTGATGCTGAGGTGAACGGCACTGTGGGCAGAGACGGCATCTTCCGTTCTCATCAAGCCGTAGATCACCCACGGCTGGCGGCCGACCTCGGTGGTGAACCAGCCCGCGAGTATCGCGATCAGACCGGCCGGCCCCATGGCGACGGCCAGTCTCAGCCAGCGCCGCGAGGTGAAGAGCCTGCCCTTGCGGGCCAGATAGACACCCGAGAGGCCGAGCAGAATCATCGCAAGGCCCAGGCCGACCATCAGGCGGAAGCTCCAGAACACGACGGTCGAATTGGGGCGGTCGGCGGCGGGGAAGTCCTTGAGCGCCGGCACCTGCTTGTCGATGTCATGCATCAACAGCAGGCTGCCGAGGGCCGGAATCTCGAGCGCAAATCGCGTCTCTTCGCGCTGCATGTCGGGCACACCGAACAGGATCAACGGCGTCGGTTCCCCATGGCTGTTGTCCCAATGGCCTTCGATGGCCGCGATCTTGGCCGGTTGGTGCTTGAGCGTATTAAGGCCATGCATGTCGCCGACGAAGGCCTGCAGCGGGGCGGTCACCATCAACATCAGCACCGCCATGACGAGCATCTTGCGCACTTCCGGGGTGTCGCGTTTCTTGAGCAGCAACCAGGCGGCGGAGGCAGCGACGAACAGCGAGGTGCTCAGGAAGGAGGCCAGTGCCATGTGGGCCAGGCGATAAGGGAAGGAGGGATTGAAGACGATCGCGAGCCAGTCGACCGGCACGACGATGCCATCGATGACCTCATGCCCCTGAGGGGTCTGCATCCAGCTGTTGGACGACAGGATCCAGAACATCGAGACCAGGGTGCCGAGCGCCACCATGCAGGTCGAGAAGAAGTGCAGGCCGCGGCCGACGCGATTCCAGCCAAATAGCATCACGCCGAGGAAGCCGGCTTCGAGGAAGAAGGCGGTCAGCACTTCATAGGTCAGCAGTGGCCCGGTCACGCTGCCGGCAAAGGCCGAGAAACCGCTCCAATGCGTGCCGAACTGGTAGGCCATGACCAGCCCTGACACCACGCCCATCGCGAAGTTGACCGCGAAAATCTTCGACCAGAAATGATAGAGGTTGCGGTAGACCTGTGTGCCCGTCTTCAACCACATGCCTTCCAGCACCGCCAGATAGCTGGCGAGGCCAATGGTGATGGCCGGGAAGATGATGTGAAACGAGATGGTGAAGGCGAACTGTATCCTGGCCAGGTCGATGGCCTCGGTGCCGAACATGGCAATGTCTCCTGAGTAGGCGGCAAGGGGGACGGCCCTGCCTGAATCTTCGCCGCTACTCTAGGGAGCCACCGGAAGCCATAACAGGCTCAGTTGTGCGAGAAAAAACCATATCAGTTGCGAGCTGAATCTTGGTCAGTCGTTAAATGCCCGTGAGCCAGCCAGGTGGTCTGGCGAGAATCCAGCAAGGCGAGTCGGGCAGGAGGGCGCACTCTGATTCACGTCAGCACTATGACGGGGTCAGGCGCGTGCCACATCGCCCTTGGCGGCAGGCCCCGCCATGGCGGGCTCTTGCGCACCCTGCTAGGGCACGCGTGCGGCATCAAGGCATGCAGCCAGGGTGCGCAACAAGGTGCGACATCCAGGTGTGGCAAGCGGCTGGCGCGCGAGTGACATGTGCCGCAAAAGGCTGTTTTCGCCCCCGCGGATGACGAGTGAAGACTGTGTGGCAAGGCGGCCACAAGGGCTGCGGCATTTGCGCGCACTCATGCGCGGATATACTCGAGGCACTCCTCGCACCTCGCATGCAGCCTGAGCGGTCCGCGTTTCAGGCTGCCTTGAGCAATTCACCCAATGTCTGCATGGCGCGCTCTGACGCCGCATCCCATGGGTGGCCGTAGCTCAAGCGAATGCAATGCTTGAAGCCCTGGGTGGCCGAGAAGATAGGCCCCGGCGC
>NZ_CFDJES010000223.1:0-1504 GCF_983723665.1 Cobetia sp.
CATTCTCTGCGACTGAACACAAGGCTGAAAACTGACCGATGGATACCCTGACTCACCTGATTGGCGGTGACGCCGTGACTGGCGAACGCACCCTGGATGTGCTCAATCCGGCTACCGCGCAAGCCGTGCGCCGTCTGCCACTGGCCGATGCCGCCATCGTGCAACGCGCGATAGAGACCGCCAGCGATGCCCTGCCCGCCTGGCGCGCCATGCCGCCCGCCAAGCGCGCTCAGGTCATGTATCGCTTCAAGACATTGCTGGAACGGGATGCTCAGGAGATCTGCGCCCTGATCAGTGAAGAGCACGGCAAGGTGCTCGACGATGCCATGGGCGAACTCAAGCGCGGCATCGAGAATGTCGAATATGCCTGCGGCGTGCCGGAGCTGCTCAAGGGCGAGTATTCCCACAATGCCGGGCCGAGCATCGACACCTGGTCCAACCATCAACCGCTGGGCATCGTGGCCGGTGTCACGCCGTTCAACTTCCCGGCCATGGTGCCGCTCTGGATGTTCCCCATGGCGCTGGCCTGCGGCAATGCCTTCATCCTCAAGCCGTCGGAACAGAGTCCGTCGGCGGCCAACAAGATGGCCCACCTGCTGCAAGAAGCCGGACTGCCCGCTGGGCTCTTCAGCGTGGTGCATGGTGATCGTGAAGCCGTCGAGGCGCTGATCGCGGCCCCGGAGGTCAAGGCGATGAGCTTCGTGGGCTCGACACCCGTGGCGCGGAGCCTCTACGAAGGTGGCACCCGTCAGGGCAAGCGTATCCAGGCGCTAGGAGGCGCCAAGAATCACGCCGTGGTATTGCCGGACGCCGATCTCGACAATGCCGCCAGCACCTTGATCGGGGCCGCCTTCGGCAGCGCAGGCGAGCGCTGCATGGCCATCTCGGTGGCCGTCTGCGTGGGGGATGAAACCGCGGATGCCCTGATCGAACGTCTCGCGCCTCAGGCACGCGCCATGAGCATCGGCCCAGGCACCGAACCCGGTCACGACATGGGCGCCCTGATCAATGCCTCGCAGCGCGACAAGGTCGCCGGCTATATCGAGGCAGGCGCCAGCGCTGGCGCCCAGCTGATCGTGGATGGCCGCACTCACCCGCTGGTCGAGAGCTCGCCCGGCTTCTTCATGGGTGCCACGCTGTTCGATCGCGTCACGCCGGACATGAGCATCTATCGTGACGAGATCTTCGGCCCGGTACTTTGTGTGGTGCGCGTGGCAAGCTTCGAAGACGCCATCGCGCTGATCAATGATCACCAGTACGGCAACGGCACCTGCCTCTTCACCCGCGATGGCGAGGCCGGACGCCGCTTCGCCGACCAGATCGAGGTCGGCATGGTCGGCATCAACGTGCCCTTGCCGGTACCGGTAGCCTTCCACAGCTTCGGCGGCTGGAAGGACTCGCTGTTCGGTGACCTGCACGCCTATGGCCCCGACGCCGTGCGCTTCTATACCCGGCGCAAGAGCGTGTCCCAGCGCTGGCCTGAGCGCAGTGCACAGGAAGCCGC
>NZ_CFDJES010000223.1:1604-3103 GCF_983723665.1 Cobetia sp.
TGACTGCCGCCTTCCGGCCCGAAGCGATTGGCCATGATGACCGGCGTGCCGTAGGTCATGGCATAGAACTGGAGGTTGATCGCCCAGTTCTGCTCGTTGGAGAAATCATCGCTGACGATGCCCGAGGCCGAATTGATCGGCGCACACAGCACGGTGGGACGCGCGAGCATGGCGGCGTGCACCAGGCCCGGATTCCACAGGTCCGCGCAGATCAGTGAGGTGGCCGACCAGCCTTCGCGCACATCGTTCTGGGTCAAGTCGCTGCCGTGGGTGAACAGCTTGCCCTCCTCCAGCCCGCCGTAGGTCGGCAGGTTCAGCTTGCGATGCACGGCCTGCAGCGCGCCGTGCTGCAGAATCGCCAGGGCGTTGTAGTACTCCCCCGGACTGGCCTCCTCGACAAAGCCCACTACCAGCTGCATGTCGCCCGCGGCACGCGCGAGCATCAGCAAGCGCGGGTCATGCGGCGGAAAGGCCAGATCAATGACCCGGCTACCCATGCCATACCCCGTCAGCGACAGCTCAGGGAAGACCAGCAGGTCCAGATCGACATCCCGCGCCTGATGGATGATGTCGAGATGACGTTCCAGGTTGGCCTCAATATCGCCGAGGCTGGCGTTAATCTGGGCCGCGCCAACGCGCAGGTGATCTTGATGGTGCATGGACAAGTCTCGATAATGAAAAGAGAAGGCAACGAACAGCAGAAGCCAGGGGCAGGGTCAGAGTCAGGTAGAAAACCAAGCGAAAGGCCAGGAAGCATGCCAATGAGAATCAAGCGCCGCGCAGAATGTCAGCCGCGGCCGCCATGTTCAAGCCGGTGCGCCCAGAAGCGCCAGCAGCTCGGAGACCGGCCGTGACTCCAGGTCCATCACGACATCCCGCAACCTGGCCGCGCGGTCTCCCAGCACCGGCTCCGCCAGGGCCCGATATTTGGCCAGCACCTGAGCATCCGTCAGCGGCTTGTCCGGATTGCCCAATGCTTCATGGTCTGCGCTTTCCAGCACCTCGCCACTTTTCAGCACGATTCGCGCACGAGCCCAGCGCTCGGCGGGGAAACGGGCATTGAATACGGCATCCTCCTCGATGACCACCTTGCTCGCCAGAGCCTTGAGCCCGTCATCGTCAAGGGCATCGCAAACACCTTCCACATCCACGCTGCCCCGCCCCAGGGCACAGGCGACCGACCACGGCAGACTGTATTGCGCCTGCTCCGTGGTGTCGGGGTGCATGACATGCAGCCGCTTGCCCTCATGGAAGGTGATGATCTCGATACGCGTGATGTCGTCAGGCTCAGCCACGGCGCCTGCCAATGACAGTACTGCCTCCACTGCCGGCTGCGCCCAGCGACACACAGGATAGGCCTTGAAGTACTGCTCGAACAGATAATGACGCTGGCCGAGGTCCTGCCACAGCGCAGCAACCTCCGGCGCCGTGACCGTCAAGGCTGGCGCTCCGGTGAAACCATCTTCCGCCAGCAACGCCGCCGAGATGCCGGTCATCGC
>NZ_CFDJES010000224.1:0-1674 GCF_983723665.1 Cobetia sp.
TGTCACGCATTCAACGGCTATTGTTCAGTGGTGTCCTGCTGCTGTTCTATATCGGCGCCCAATATCTCACCAGCCCGGTCTATATCGTCTCCTACGAGTTCATGTCGCTGGCCAGTGTCGTCAACCTGGTGATTTCCGTCACCTTCATCGCGGTGGTGGCGGTGCAGATCGGGTGGGAGGCTGAGCAGCGCGAGAAGCGCTACCGTCGTGACTTGCGCCATGACCAGTTGACGGGGGCGCTGTCTCGTTTTGCCTTGCTGGAAGAGGGGCCGCGTCTGCTGAGTCGTGGTGGCCTGGGAGTGCTGATGATCGATGTTGATCACTTCAAGGCCATCAATGATACCCAAGGGCATGCGATTGGCGATGAGGTGCTGATAGAGCTGACGCAACGACTGCGTCACCACCTGCGCGGCAGTGATCAGTTGTGCCGCCAGGGGGGAGAAGAGTTCGTGGCCCTGTGCCCGACGGAGGACAGAGAAGGGCTCCAGCACGCAGCCGAACGCTTGCTGCTCTCGATCAACAGTCGTGCATTCACGCTGAGCAACGGCCAGCTGCTGCGGGTCACCATCAGTATCGGGGTGGCCCAGGGCGGACCGGCCGCTTGCGCGGAATCACTGCTGCCGGACCTTCTGCAGCGTGCCGATCAGGCCATGTACCGTGCCAAGCGCGAAGGGCGCAATCGGGTGGTCACCGTCTGGGATACGCCCGATCACGGTGCAGCCAGTCTCGATCAGATCGAGCCGTCTGATCACGGCCACAGCCTCGACCACGGTCACAGCCACGACAGCCTGGCCATGCCAGGCATGCCGCCACTGGATACTCCGGGCGATGGATCAGGCGCAGCGGCCTCGACCCCCAGTCGCTCTGATGTCAGTCACCATGACGATGTGCAGACCGCCGATGAGGTCTATCAGTGGAAGCGCTGACGCAAGGATGATGGCTTTGCCATTTCACCTCATTGGGCGTGATATCCGTGCATGATCCACGCTCTCACCAAGCGGAGAGACAAGTTGATGATGGATTCCTGTGGCAGCGTTTCACGCCAGATGTCGCGCCGGCTCTTGCGGGGACTGCTGGTGGCGACGCTGGTCAGTGGTATGCCGCTTGCGGCGGTTCAGGCGGAGGAGTCGCCGAATGCTGCAGCGTCTTCGAGTGACGGGCAGGCGCCCCTGGCGCAAGTGATTGCCGACCCGGCGACACCTTCTCTGCCGCCTGCCGCCAAGGCCAACAACAGCATCTTTCGCTGTGTGCAGTCGGGGGTGCCCACCTGGCAGCAGCAGCCTTGCCAGCAGGGCGATACCCCCGTCACGCTGGATGATTCGCTGACGGTGGTGCCCGCCGCTGACGTGATAGAAGAGACTTCAGGCGAAGACCCGACCGCACAGCGTCTGGCGCGTGAGAAGGAGCGTGCCCTGGCCGCACGTGAGGAGAGTCAGCGCCAGTACCGAATTCGTTCAGCGCTGGATGATGGCTATCTGGTGCAGGGCATGAGTGAGGCACAGGCCATCTCGTTGCTGGGCAAGCCCAGTGATATCAGTGAGACGATTGCCGATGACACGTCCTGCCGTCTATTGAACTGGTGGGAAGATGTCCGCGTGCAGTTCTGCAACGATGAAGCCGTGTCCATCACGGCCAATCAGCTGGATTGAGTGACTTGCGGTCAGGGCCATCAAG
>NZ_CFDJES010000224.1:1774-3081 GCF_983723665.1 Cobetia sp.
GACGAGCCAGGCTGCAACACTATTCGGTGAGGAGAACACGCATGAACAAGTCCATCCTGATTGGCGCGATCGTGGCTGCACTGGGCATTGGCGGTGGAGTGGCGATCGGCAGCTATACGGCCAGCAACTCAGGCCCTGAATATGCCGATATCGTGGCGGTGGATGCCGTGACGGAAACCGTGACCACCCCGCGCGAGGTCTGTCACAACGAGACCGTGACGCATCAGGCGCCCAGCAAGGACACCCACAATGTCGTCGGCACGGCCGTCGGCGCGATCGTCGGCGGTGTGGTGGGCAATCAGTTTGGCGGTGGCAATGGCAAGAAGGTGCTGACAGCCGCGGGTGCCGTGGGTGGCGGTTATGCCGGCAACCAGATCCAGGGTCAGATGAAGAAGGGCGACACCTACACCACGACTGAGCAGCGCTGCGAAACGGTGCAGGACGCGTCAGACAAGGTGGTCGGCTACGACGTCAAGGTCGACATGGGTGACGAGACCCGCACCGTGCGTCTCGAGGAGAAGCCGGACGTGAAGCGCTTCGAGATCCGTGACGGTGAGCTGGTGTTGCCCCAGCAAGGCTGAGGCCAGCTAGCCGCCAGACAAGAAGACCCCCGACGGATTCCGTCGGGGGTCTTCTTTTTTGGACATCCCGCATTCTGGGCATCCAGCTTTCTGGGCATCCAGTCGCGCCCTGTTCTGTCAGACCGTCAGGTCATCAGCTGGCATCCGCCGTGGCGGGCAATGCCTTGGCGATCTCACGTGCCAACTGCTCGCCGGTCACACGCCAGCCTTCGCCCAGGCTATTGACCAGCGCCGGATAGCCGTCATCCGTCAGGGGAGTCAGCGTCTGGATGTCGCCTTCCTCCAGCACGCTGCCATCCACGCCGCGCAGGCGCCAGCGACCGGTGATGACGGACTGGCCATCGTGGCGGCCGATGAAGCGATCCAGGCTTACGCTCAGGCGTGCGCCCTTGAGGCCGCTCAGGCTGGTATCCGCGATACGGTACTGGCTCAGAGGCTGGGCGGGGCTGGCCTTGAGCTGCGTCAGCAGCTGGCGGGTCAGCATGTCCTGCAGGTCATCGGCCCACAGGTTCTGACTGGCCTGTACCAGCGTGATGTCGTCCGTCTGATAGACCAGACTGCCGCCTTCCAGGTAGCTGGCCAGTTGCACCGGCATCACTTCCAGCAGAGGGGCATCTGCGGCAACGCTGCGCTGGGCGGCGCCAGCCTGTGTCGTTTGCGGCAGCAGGTAGGCGCCACCGGTGGCGGCAGTCGTGCAGCCCGCCAGTGTGCCGAGCATCAGCAAGC
>NZ_CFDJES010000225.1:0-3073 GCF_983723665.1 Cobetia sp.
CGCTTACATCACCGCACGTACCGCCAGGAACAGCACCGTCGGGGCGAGCAGAATGCCCAGGCCGGTGTAGAAGGTGGCCGTCATCGCGCCGTAGGGCACCAGGCGGGCATCGGTGGCGGCGAGACCGGCCGCGACGCCGCTGGTGGTGCCGATCAGGCCGCCGAAGATCATCGCGGAGCGGGGATTGTCGAGCCCGATCAGGCGCGCCGTCATCGGCGTGGCGACCATGGTCAGGATCGACTTCACCAGTCCGGCCGCGATCGACAGCGCGACCACTTCGGAGCTTGCCCCCAGGGTGGCACCGGTGACCGGGCCGACGATGTAGGTGACCGCGCCCGCGCCGATGGTGGTGATATCGACCGGGTCGGTATAGCCGAAGGCGATGGCGACACCACCACCGGCGATGAAGGAGATCAGCACGCCGACGAACAGCGCCACGACCCCACGAAAGCCGGTCTGGCGGATTTCCTTCAGGTTGACCCCGTAGGCGGTGGCGATGATCGCGAGATCACGCAGCATGCCGCCGCCCATCAGGCCAAGCCCCGAGAACAGCGTGACATCCGAGAGCCCCTTGCTGCCGCCGGTGGTCGCGCCGCCCACATAGGCCAGCACCAGGCCGAGAATGATGGCGATGGCGGAGCCGTGTAGCTTGCCGTGGGTCAGGTTGTTGCTGATCCAGTAGGCGACATACATCGCCAGGCCGATCACGGCGAAGGCGGCGACCAGATGATACTTGTCGAACAGTTGGACGAGTGACTCGATCATGGTTCAGCCCTCAGTGTTTGTGCGCAGGAGTGGAGGAGGTGTGGCGGCTGCGGTCCAGCACCGGCGCACCCGTCGTCACCGAGGTTCTGGTCGGCGTATAGCGGGTCTCGCCGGCGAGCGGGTCATCTTCCAGCGCATTCTCGGGGCGCTTGCCGGTCAGCAGCGGCACGAGGGCCAGCCCCAGCACCACGGCCAGCACGCCCGCCACCAGCGCGACCATGCCGCCACTGAAGGCCGCGACCACGTTCTGGCTGGCGGCCATCGCGACCACGATGGGGATGTACATCGCGTTCCAGAAATTGATGCCGCTGGCGGTGCTGTCGGCCATCTTGCCGCGGTCCTTCAGTACGCCGGTGATGAAGATGAGCAGCAGCATCGCGATGCCGACGCCGCCGAGATTGGAATCGATATTGAGCATTTCTCCGAGCAGATCACCGATCACGAGACCGGCCATCATGCACCCTGCGAGCAGGGCAACTCCGTAGATCACCATGGCGTAATACCTTCTTGTTGTTGTGGTGAAGTGGTGGTGAATCAGTGTGGCGTCTTGTCGTCTTTCTGATTTATCTAACTTCTTGTCCATCCAGGTTGGACTATTCAGGTTGGCTAGCCTGGCTTTACGTGTCTTGTGTCTGACTATTGCGCGTCCTTTGCCTGTCCTTTGCCTGTCCTCTGCAGGTCTTGAGAGTGAATGAACCCACCGGCATGACGTGATGGCGTCACGCCATGCCGATGGCACGAATGTATCGTGGGCAGGCCTGGCTGTGCTGACTCAGCCGTGTGAACGGGCCGGCTCAGGTGCGAACAGCTCGGCATACTCCTCGCGCAGCTGTTTCTTCTGCACCTTGCCCATCACGTTGCGTGGCAGGCTGTCGATGAAGAACACGCGCTTGGGCTGCTTGTAGCGGGCCAGCTTGTCGCTGAGGGCGACCAGCACCGCCGCTTCATCGAGACTGTCCTGGTGGCCGTGCTGCATCACCACCACCGCGCAGACGCCTTCGCCGAAGTCAGGATGCGGCACGCCGAACACCGCCGATTCGTTGACGCCGGGCATGTCATCGATCAGCAGCTCCACCTCCTTCGGGTAGATGTTGTAGCCGCCGGAGATGATCAGGTCCTTGTCGCGGCCGCTGATGCACAGATAGCCATCGGCATCGATATGGCCGAGATCGCCGGTGATGAAGAAGCCATCCTCGCGAAATTCGCTGGCGGTCTTCTCCGGCATCTTCCAGTAGCCCTTGAAGACGTTCGACCCACGCACCTCGATCAGCCCCGTCTCGCCACGCGGCAGGATGGCGCCTGTCTCGCGGTCGGTGACGCGCACTTCGCTGCCGGGCAGCGCCATGCCCACCGTGCCCGGACGGCGCTCGCCATCATAGGGGTTGGAGGTGTTCATGTTGGTCTCGGTCATGCCGTAGCGTTCGAGAATCGCGTGGCCGGTGCGTGCGCTGAATTCGCTATGGGTCTCGCTGAGCAGCGGCGCGGAACCGGAGACGAACAGGCGCATGCTGGCGGTCGTCTCGCGGTTGAGGCGCTCGGATTCCAGCAGGCGCGTGTAGAAGGTCGGCACGCCCATCAGCACGCTGGAGCGCGGCATCAGGTCAAGAATCTGCTCGGCATCGAACTTGGGCAGGAAGGTCATCGAGGCGCCGACGGTCAGCACGATATTGCAGGCCACGAACAGGCCGTGGGTATGGAAGATGGGCAGGGCGTGGATCAGGTGGTCGTCCGCGCTGAAGCGCCAGGTCTCGGCCAGTGCCTGGCAGTTGGAGGCCAGGTTGGCGTGGGTCAGCATCGCGCCCTTGCTGCGTCCGGTGGTGCCGGAGGTATACAGAATGGCGGCGAGATCATCGGCGGCGCGTGGCTCGACCTCGTGGCTCGCGCTGCACTGGCGCGCCTGCTCCATCAGACTGCCGTCCTGCTCGGTACCGAGGCTCTCGACGCGTGGCACGCCGCATTGCTGGCCAAGTTCGCGTGCCGTCTCCAGCACCTTGGGCTGGCAGACATACAGATGCGGGCCGGCGTCGCCCAGGAAGTAGCGGATCTCCTCGCCGGTGTAGGCGGTGTTCAGCGGCAGATAGACCGCCCCGACCTGCAGGCAGGCGAGATACAGGATGACGGTTTCGCAGCTCTTGTCGATCTGCACCGCGACGCGGTCGCCCGGTGCCACGCCCAGCTCGCGCAGGGCACTGGCCATCTGGTCGGCGGCGGTGCGTGCCTGGGCGAAGGTGTAGCCGTGGCCTTCAACGGTATCGAGGAAGGTGGCATCCGGGCGCTCATCGAAGTTGCGCGCGAATTGCAGATAGAG
>NZ_CFDJES010000226.1:0-3020 GCF_983723665.1 Cobetia sp.
TCAGCCAGCAAAGCGCGCGTCATGCAGTGGCAGCGCGCGCGTCAGGCCCAGTCTTGCTCGCCACAGCGGCTGACCCGCGTCCGAGAGAGACTCCTCGAGCGTGATCTGCATGCCCAGCGCCAGCACCTCGACACCGGCGGCCTGCGCCTGGGCAAAGGCCTGCGCATAGGCCGGGTCGAGATGCGCCGCCGGTGCGACATCCTCGATCCCGTCATGGGCGACGCAGAACACCAGCACGCAGCGGTGGCCTGCTGCGACCAGCGCCGCGAGGCTGGCCAGATGACGCTGTGCACGCGTACTCACCGAGTCCGGGAAATAGCCGTGACCGTCGGATTCACGCAGCGTCAGTTGCTTGACCTCCAGATAGATCGAGGCCGCCCCCTCCTCCTTCGGCCACATCTGGAAATCGAGCCGTGAGCGTTCCGGGATGTCATTGCCCGGCAGCAGGACCTCGACACGCGACTCGCGCTTGAGGCGCGCAAAGTCGGCAAGCCCCATGTCGTGCAGCACGCTCACGCTTGCCTGCTGCAGCGCCGCCTCGACATGGGCATTGGCACGTCCGGTATGCACCGCCACCAAGGCCTCACGCCGGCCGTCAGCGCCGGGCGGGTCCAGGGGCAGGCGAATCAGCTCCCAGGTCCAGGCGAGCTTGCGCTTGGGGTTGTCGGACGGCGATAGCCATACCTCACAGCCTTCGACGCACACCGCGCGCATCGAGCCGGTATTCGGGCAATGCGCCGTCACCACTTCACCGGCCCGCTCACCCTCGAGCAGCTCCACCTCGGCGAAGAAGCGCTTGTAGCGACGGATCAGACGACCACGATACAGCCCCTCAAGCTCCATCAAGCCGACACTCCCGCCTGAGTGGCGCGCCGCTCAAGGAAGCGCTCCATGCGGGCCAGGGCCTCGCGCAGACGCGCCTCATCAGCGGTGAAGGCGATACGCACATGGCGTCGCCCTTCGGCCAGCGCGAAGTCCGTACCCGGCGTGATGGCGACATTCTCTTCTTCCAGCAGTGCGCGGCAGAAGGCCTCGCTGTCATCACTCAGATGCGAGATATCCAGCCAGACGTAGAAGGCGCCCTGCGGCGGCACCGACGGCGCCAGCCCCAGGCGTTCGAGCCCGGCCAGCAGCACGCCACGGCGGGCTTCGAGCACCTGCCGACGCCGCTCGAGCTCCGCTTCGCATTCCGGCGTGAAGGCCGCCAGCGCCGCATGCTGGGCAGGCGTCGAGGCAGCCAGGAAGACATTCTGCGCCAGGCGTGACAATGGCTCGACCGCCGCTTCCGGCGCCACCAGCCAACCCAGCCGCCAGCCCGTCATGCCGAAGTATTTCGAGAAGCTGTTGATGACGAAGGCATCGGGGCACTCCGCCAGTGCGGTGTGCGCAGGCACGCCATAGGTCAGCCCCTGATAGATCTCATCCACCAGCAGGTGCGCATAACGCGACTGGCACAGCTCGCCCAGCGCCTGCAATTCCTCGGGCGACAGCACGTGTCCGGTGGGATTGGAGGGCGATGCCACCATCACGGCCCGCGTGTTCTCGCGCCAGAAATCATCGGCAAGTTCGGCGGTCAGCTGCCAGCCACTCTCGGCATTGACGGGCACCACATCCAGCTGGGCATCCACCAGGCCCATGAAGTGGCGATTGCAGGGGTAGGTCGGGTCGGCCATCAACACGCTGTCGCCACGTTCGGCGCACAGCAATGTGGCCAGCAGCAAGGCACCGGAGGCGCCGGGCGTGATGATGATACGGGAGGGAGACACCGTGACGCCGTGGCGGCGCTGGTAGTCTGCCGCGATGGCCTCGCGCAGGGCCGGCAGGCCGCAGGCGGGGGTGTAGCGCGTCTGACCGGCCGCCAGCGCCGCCTGCCCGGCGGCGATCACCGGCGCGGGGGTCGGGAAGTCGGGCTCGCCCACTTCCAGATGAATGACGTCATGGCCCGCGGCCTCGCGCGCCTGGGCGGCTTCCAGCAGCGTCATCACGCGAAAGGCAGCGACGGATTCAAGACGGCGGGCAAACGGCATGACAACACTCCTCAGGATGGGAGCTTCATTCTAGGCGCCTGCCAAGGCCCATTCCCAGCCCCTTCGTGCAGGAAAATCGGTGTTTGCCGGTACACGCCGGACCACTGCCCGCTACAAACTATCGTCGGAGATCGGTTGCAAACTTGTCATTTTTACGCTAAATAAGCTGATCTTCTCGCGAGGGCAGCAGTCAGGACAGCCCCCTCGCCGTGGCCAAGGAGGCAGTGCAACAGACTGTCGACGGCCCAAGTCACCTTGCGGAATGAGGCGGTCCCATGCCCTTAGCTGAAACCAAGCCGGAAGCGCTTAAGAAATTCACCCCGTATGAGCCGGCAGCGGGTGAAGAGTACATGAACGAGAAGCAGCTAGCGCACTTCCGTCAGATCCTGCTGGACTGGAAACAGGAGCTGATGGAAGAGGTCGATCGCACCGTGCGTCACTTGCAGGAAGATGCCAACAACTACGCGGACCCTGCAGACCGTGCCACTCAGGAAGAAGGCTTCAGCCTCGAACTGAGAACACGTGATCGCGAGCGCAAGCTGTTGAAGAAGATCAACGAGACCATCGAGAACATCGATGAAGACGACTACGGCTTCTGCGAAGCCTGCGGCGTCGAGATCGGCATTCGTCGTCTGGAAGCACGTCCGACCGCTACCCAGTGTGTCGACTGCAAGACGCTGGCCGAGTTGAAGGAAAAGCAGCTGGGCCGCTAAGCCCTGCTGTCGATGAAGCGACGTCAGGCCGTCGCCCTCATCCCCCATACGGGCACCCTCCTCGGAGCGGTGCCCGTATGCGTTCAGGCCCTGCTGCCTGCGAATTCCCCACCACGAAGGATGACGGAGCCCACATGCCTACCGCCTACCGTGGCCGCTTTGCCCCTACCCCTTCCGGTCCGCTGCATGCGGGCTCACTGCTGTCCGCCGTCGCCAGCTATCTCGATGCCCGCCATCACGGCGGCGAGTGGCTGGTGCGTATCGAGGATATCGACCCGCC
>NZ_CFDJES010000227.1:0-3015 GCF_983723665.1 Cobetia sp.
CTGAGCTCTGAGCGCATGACGTGGGGCGTATTGAAGACTTCCTCGTCCAGCTCGCCTTCGCTCTTGGCGACCAGGCAGCTGACGGCGCAGTCACCCGCCACGTTGAGGCCGGTACGTGCCATGTCGAGCACACTATCGATACCCGCGATGATGGCAACGCCTTCCAGCGGCAGGCCGACGGAGGTCAGCACCAGCGAGAGCATGATCAAGCCGGCACCCGGCACACCGGCGGTACCGATGGAGCCCAGCGTCGCGGTCATGATGATGGTGACGTATTCGGTCATGCCCAGATCAACGCCATAGGCCTGGGCGATGAACAGCGCGCAGACGCCCTGATACAACGCAGTGCCATCCATGTTGATGGTCGCACCCAGCGGCAGCACGAAGCTCGAGACACCCCGCTTGACGCCCAGATTCTGCTCGGCGGCCATCATGGTCACCGGCAAGGTGCCGGAACTGGAGGTGCTGGTGAAGGCGAGCATGATCGGCTCGACACTGCCCTGGAAATAGCGCAGCGGGTTCAAGCGCGCCAGAAAACGCAGCATGCCGCCATAGACCACGATGGCATGCACGAAGCAGCCGAGATAGACGATGCCGATCACCTTGGCCAGCGGCGCGAGCATCGCCAGGCCATAGGTACCCGCCACCCAGGTCATCAGGGCGAAGACACCGTAGGGCGTGAAGGCGATGATGATGCTGGTCATGCGATAGATGATTTCCGCCGCGGACTCGAAGAACACGCGCACCGGACGGGCTTTCTCCCCCACCAGCGTGATGGAGAGGCCAAACAGGATCGCGAAGACGATGATCTGCAGCACATTGCCTTCGGCGAAGGCCTCGACGGCATTGGTCGGTACCAGCCCGAGCAGCGTATCGACGGCGGTCGGCGCTTCACGCACCTCGACATTGGCCGCGCTGCCCAGGTCGATCCCGACGCCCGGCTGGAAGACGGTAGCCAGCCCCAGGCCGATGGTGATGGCAACCGCCGTCATGCCCAGATAGAGCACCAGCGTCTTGACGCTCAGGCGGCCGATCTTGGAGAGGTTGTTGAGCGAGGCCACACCAGTGACCAGTGAGATGAAGACCAGCGGCACGATCAGCATCTTGATGCCGCGGATGAACAGGTCACCCAGCGGTTTGATATCGGCGGCGATATCGGCGCGCCCGGTCTGGTTGAGCACGATACCCAGCCCCAGGCCCAGAACCAGTGCGATGAAGATCTGCTTCCACAGCGCCAGACGTGTCCAGGGAGACAGAAAGCGCGCAATGGGCCCGGGAGAGCGAGGCAACGAGGCGGAGGAAGAGCCTGAATCAGCCATGAGTGTTTCCTTCTTGTCATTATTGTTGGCTGCGCGTGGAAGCAGCGCAGAGTGCAGACTGATGGTGATAAAGGCCCCTATCCCGCGACCAATTCTTTATTTGGATTTTCCATGCAAGATTTGCATGACGACGAATTCTCCTCCTGATGCGCTGCATACCAGAGGCTATTCCCGGCTCTGATGCTGTGCGCTTTCTTGACACGTTCGCTGCTGTAGAACGCACGAAGCCCGCTCAATGAGCGGGCTTCGTGTTCTTACCACTATATTCAAGGTGCTGCATCCGCAAAGATCAGCGGCACCTTTTCAAGCTGTCGATCATGCTTCCGGCAGGCCGAGAGCCTCCTTGACGGCCGGCCAGGCAGGTTCGCCATCACGGGTGGTCACGCCTTCCAGCCAGGCCTTGACCTTGGCTGGGTTGGCTTTCATCCAGGTTCCCGCCACCTCTTCCTGCGGGCGCTCTTCCTTGCCATAGCCATAGATGAGTTCACTCTGCTCCTCGGAGGTGAAGGAGATCTGATCCAGGAAGATGGATGCATTGGGATGTGCTTCCGACCACGCCTTGTTGGCCAAGGTCTTCACATCACTGGCGCCACCACCCGGGCCCCAGAGGTCTTCCGGGTCATCGAGGAAGACCATGTCGTATTCGACGCCCATCCAGTGCGGAGTCCAGCCGACGAACATGACCCACTCATCACGCTTGATGGCATTGGCGACTGTCCCAAGCATGCCAGCAGTGGAAGACTCCTTGAGATCCCAATCGCCGAGACCATAGATGTCCTCATCGACGGCACGGTTGGCGATTTCACTGGAGCCCGAGCCGATCTCGATGGAATAGATGGTCTTTTCGAACTTGTCGGCAAATTCCGGCTTGTCGACGTCATGCAGTGAGGTGACACCGGCTTCGGCCACGTAACGTGGCACGGCGAAATTGGCACGTGCGCCATCCACGTTGTTGCCGAAGTCGACCATGGCATCCTTTGCCATAGCCGCCTTGTACATGGTGCTTTGACCTGGCAACCAGGCGGCCAGGTAGACATCGACTTCCCCGAGCGAGATGCCTTCGTAAGTGATCTGCGCGCCCAGCTGGCGGGTGGTGGGAGAATAGCCCAGTGCCTCGAAGATTTCGGAGGCGATCTCGGTCTTCATGGTCACGCCCGGCCATGGCGGCGCCGCGAACACGACACTGGCATCTTCCGCGGCAGTCGCCGGCGCTGACAGGGTTGCCAGCAGCAGACCACTGCCCGCCAACGCCATGCGCAGCGGCAGAGCTTTCATCAGGGGGGACCTGGTGAAGGGAGACGACTTGATGAAGGGGGACGACATAGTGGATTTTCCTCGTTGTTGTTATGAATACGCCATTGTCATGAAAATACTGGAAACAAGCGTTTGATTGAAGATGGCCTCTGCATAAATACCACTTCTGCAAAACCCACTTCCAGCAAATAATTCACAATACGAGCAGACAATTGCCTACCTTAAGCGCGATCGTTGGATCGATACAAGGTTCGGTGTCCAACGACGCGCATGAAAAAGCCCCCGCCATTCGTGAAAATGACGGGGGCTTTTTCATGACGCATGCGCAGATCAGAAGCTAGCGATCAGAAGCTGGCGATCTCTTCCGGACGCAGGAAGCGGCATTCACCCGGCTCCAGCTCCGGGTCCAGCTCGACAGCCCCGATGGCTTCGCGATGCAGGG
>NZ_CFDJES010000228.1:0-3009 GCF_983723665.1 Cobetia sp.
CGCTTTCCGGCCTTGAGCGCCCAACTGCTGGCGCATGCCGCGCGCATTGCAGCAGAACGCGAGCGCGGCGAGATTCTCGACTACGCCTGTGCCATGAGTGCGGTGCCGACGGTGATTCAGGAGATCTGGCTGGCCAGTGGCGAGCTTGAGACATTCGCATTACGCGAAGGCATCCAGATCGAGAGCCTGGCGGAGCTGCTGGGCGAGCACACTCCGCCTGACAGCCCCGCCACCGCTGAACAAAGTGGCGTGCCAGCGCGGGTCGTGAGGCCACTTGATACTTTTGACTGGCTGCATCTGGCGCTGGAGCAGCTGTTGCAGATACATCAGGATAAGCAACGTTTACACTCAGACTGATGTATCTCGGCGCCAAAACTCGTATGGTGGGAGAGAGGCTCGGCCTGTCGTCGATCAAGATGACGCGCGAGCCTCGAGCACGACTGTCATATGCACGACTGGAACGCATTTCTGGTACGAGCAACAAGGCACGACATCAAGCACAGCACGCGGAGCAGAACATCACGATCGATCATTGAAAACGACCAGCCGAGGAGGTTCACATGAAGGTCTACAAACCTGAATGGCGTTGCACGCTCGACGTGACGGAAGGCCCCGACCCCACCGCCCGCTGGAAAACACGGCTTGCCTGGCGCTTGCGCGCCCTCGCCGACCGCTTTGATGGCGGTAGTCGTACGATGAAGATTGACTGCAATGTCACCCCGGCGCTCACCCGCGAAGAGGTCGACACCTGCCTGGGCAAGGGCTTCGCCCTCAGCCAGAATCTGATGCTGCAACTGGCCAACCACAGCGCCTGCGAAGATGTCCTACGCGACGCCAAGGCCGAGCTCTACGAAGAAGAGCAACACCCGATGTAACGGTCTGATCTCAGTAGAACCCCGCAGATCAACCCATCGGTGACAGTAGTCCGCAAGACGCATGAAAAAGCCCTCCCGGCGATGCCGGGAGGGCTTTTTTGATGTTTTATATCAACGTCTTGAATAGACCTTTGATCCCAGCTCTCCCTACCTATAACAGCGACAAAAATACTGACAACGCCGCTCCCCACCTCACCCTGTACAATGGCTCCCTCAAGCCGCTCCCCACGACCTCAGGCCTTCCATGTCCATTTCCGCGCGTCCTTCCAAGCTGAGCTTGCCTCAGGTCAATCCCGGTGTGACGACGGTGCTGGAGTATCTGCTGCTCAAGTTTCCGGCGATTGCCGAGTCACGCTGGCGCGAGCGCATGGCCGAGGGCAAGGTACATCGCGATGATGGCTCGCGGATTACGCCAGAGTCGCCCTATCAGCCACATCTGCGTGTGTTCTATTACCGCGAGGTGGCAAGCGAGCCGAGCATTCCCTTCGCGGAGCGGATTCTCTATCAGGATGAGCACATTCTGGTGGCCTACAAGCCGCACTTTCTGCCGGTGACACCCGGCGGCCTGTACGTGAACGAGTGCCTGCAGCAGCGACTGCGCAAGCGCACCGGGATAGAGGCGCTGCAGGCGGTGCATCGGCTGGATAGGGTCACGGCGGGGCTGGTGCTGTGCTCCGTCAATCCCGACACGCGCCCCCTCTACCATCAGCTGTTCAAGTCGCGGAATATCCACAAGACCTATCAGGCCATCGCCGAAATACACAGCGAGGAATCATTGGTGGGCCAGCAGTGGGAGGTGAAGAACCGTCTCGAGCAGAGCGAGCAACGCTTCCGCATTCATGTCACCGACGGCGCGGCCAACAGCCACTCGGTGATTCGCTGCGTGCAGCAGACAGAGAGGCAGGCATTGTTCGAGCTGCACCCTGTCACCGGCAGAACCCACCAGCTACGCGTGCATATGCAGACGCTGGGCTGGCCGATTCTGAATGACCGCTACTACCCCGTGTTGCAACCGCTCTCGCCGGATGACTACGCGCGCCCCTTGCAGCTGCTCTCCAAGGGATTCGAGTTCATTGACCCTGTCACCGGCGAGGAAAGACGCTTCGAATACGACGGTGATCTGACACTGGCGTGAGCCGTGACATGCCCCGCGGCTGTCGTCGCCAACCGACGCACAGCCCACCGCATGTGCACAAAGAAATCATCTGGTGAAGGCTTCCTGCTCGACGTCAGGCGGGCTAAGGTTTTCCTCCTGCCCCCGGAAAATAGGCCCATCGATGTCCCGACGTCTCGCAGTGACCGGAGGAGCCGCGCTGGCCGCGCTCCTGTCCTTCCCCGTCCTCGCACAACAAGGGCACGACGGGCCGCCGCCCGATCACGATGGCCCGCCGCCGATGTCAGCGGAAGACCAGGCCCTGAGCGAGGCACTGCGCGCGCGCATGGGCGATACCAGCACCCAGATGCAGAGTGTGCCCATCCCCGAGAGCGCCGCCGAGTGCGGCGACACACCCAGTTATGAGCGCATGCTATGCCTGATTGATCTGCTCAAGGCGGATATCTCTGACGATGACATCCTGCAGAACCTGCAGCATGACTACTCCCTCGCAGAAGCCGAGAACTGGAGCAATCTGCCCGCTGGCGCCTTCCCGAAACGCCCCGGCGTGCTGCTGGGCGAGCTGAACATCAAGCAGCGCGGCCTCGTCAAAGCCATCATGCTGGAAGCCACCGGCCACGCGCCCGATGAAGGCTTCGACGAGATGCTCCAGACGCTCAACGCCGATGACTACATCAACACCGTCAGCACCGACTACAAGGCCGGTTACTCCTCCTACAACACCAAGTTCGCCTTCCTCGGCACGCCCGGCGAGACCGGCACCTGGGAGCTGTACTACGGCGGCCACCACATGGCCTTCGCCAACACCTACACCGACGGCAAGCTGGCCGGTGCCACGCCCTCCTTCCGTGGTGTGGAACCCTTCCCCTATTTCGAGATGAACGGCCGCGTGAACGAGCCGCTGACCCAGGAACGCGATGCCTTCGCCACCCTGTTAAGCTCGCTCTCCGATGATCAGAAGGCTAAGGCCACGCTGGAAGGCACCTACCGCGACATCCTCGCTGGCCCCCAGGCCGACGA
>NZ_CFDJES010000229.1:0-2996 GCF_983723665.1 Cobetia sp.
ACTGCCAGGGGCCTTGCCCGGGCCAGGAGGCGGGCTTCAGAAATACTGAAGCCCGCCTCAATAATATTGGTTTGTCGCGCAGGGCCTCGGATGCAACCCTGACGTTGCTGCTTCCAACAATAGATAATCCTTACATGACAGGCACCTACGTATGCGTGATACCTGGATTCTGACCGCCCAATGTCCCAGCCGCATCGGCACGGTGGACGTCGTGACACGCTACCTGCGCGAGCAGGGCTGCTATATCACCGAGCTCAATTCCTTCGATGACCGCCTGTCGGGGCGCTTCTTCATCCGGGCCGAATTTCGTCCGCAGACCGAGGCCGGTGCCCTCGATGACGGCTTCGATGCCGCGAGTTTCGAGCAGGGCCTGGGCACGCGTGCCGCCGACTTCGAGATGGACGTCAGCCTGAGTGCGCCGGATGAGCGCATGAAGGTGGTCATCATGGTCTCGCGCTCGGACCACTGCCTGAACGACCTGCTCTACCGGCATCGCATCGGCCAGCTGCCGATGGACATCACCGCCGTCATCTCCAACCATCCGGACATGGCACCGCTGGCCGAGTGGCATGGCCTGCCGTATCACCACCTGCCGATCACCGCCGAGACCAAGGCCGAGCAGGAAGCCAGGGTATGGCAGATCGTGCAGGACACCGGGGCTGAGCTGGTGATTCTGGCGCGCTACATGCAGGTGCTGTCGAGCGACATGTGCGAGAAGCTCTCGGGGCGTGCGATCAACATCCACCACTCGCTGCTGCCGGGCTTCAAGGGCGCACGCCCCTATCACCAGGCCTACGAGAAGGGCGTCAAGCTGGTCGGTGCCACCGCGCACTACATCAATGATGATCTCGATGAAGGGCCGATCATCACCCAGGGCGTCGAGACGGTGGATCACGCCCACTATCCCGAAGACCTGATCGCCAAGGGCCGTGATATCGAGTGCCTGACCCTGTCGCGCGGCGTGCGTTATCACCTCGAGCGTCGCGTCTTCCTGCATGACAAGCGCACGGTGGTGTTCGGCAACTGAGCCCGGACTGTGTCCGCCAGCTCACTCTGTTCATGAACCTCACAGACTCCACAAACGACGAAGCCCGCGACCTTTCGGTGGCGGGCTTCGTCGTTTGTGCGTGTGCGTATGCGCGTCAGCTTCTGCGCAGGCTCCACAGGAAGTAGCTGCCGCCGATCAGCGAGGCCATCAGGCCGGCGGGGATCTCGTAGGGCGACAGCAGCTGGCGGCCCAGCCAGTCGGCCAGCACCATCAACAGCGCGCCGCACAGTACCGCGCCGAGCATGTGCTCGCGGGCGCGGCTCAGCCCCAGCAGGCGTGCCAGATGCGGGGCCAGCAGGCCGACGAAGGACAGCGGGCCGACGATCAGGGTCGCCAGCGCGGTCAGCACAGCCACCGCGCCCAGCAGCACCAGGCGGGCGCGGGTCACGCCGATGCCCAGCGCACTGGCGCTCGCCATGCCCAGTGGCAGGATATCCAGCCAGCGCGCCAGCGGACGCACCAGCAGGACCGCGATGATCGCCAGCGCGAGCACGCCGACCGCCGCGGAGAGACCCACGTAATAGGTGGAGCCGGACAGCCAGGCCAGAATCTGCTGACCGCGCGGGTCGCCATCGGCAAGGATGATGCCGCGCACCGCATCGTAGAGCGCCGTGATCGCCACCCCGCACAGCAGCACGCGTTCGGGAATGAAGCCACTGCGATGATTGAGCACCACCAGCAGCGCCAGACAGGCCAGCGCCCCGCAGATGCCTGCGCCCAGCAGGGTCAGCTGCCCCGGCGACGGGACCAGCAGCAGCGTCAGCATCAGGGCGATGGCGGTGCCGCCGCTGATGCCGAGAATCTCGGGGCTGGCCATCGGGTTGCTGGTCAGACGCTGCAACAGGGTACCGGCCAGGGCCAGCAGTACGCCGGCGCCTGCCGCCGCCAGTACCCGTGGCAGGCGGAAGTCCAGCACGCTGGCCTGGCCGGCCATCAGCTGTTGGAGCATGTCACTGCCCAGGGTCCAGCCATCGGCGCCATTGCCGACCAGCAGGGCCAGCATCAGGGCCACGCAGACCCCGGCCAGCAACCAGCCGAGCAGGCGGTCGGGGCGGGGATGGCGATGCGTCAGTGACATGCCGTGATGGCTGGCGGGGCCAGCCCCCTGCGCCATCTTGAGGCGCGGAATCAGCCACAGCAGCAGCGGCGCGCCGAGGGCCGCCGTCATCGCGCCGGTCGGGATCAGGTTGGGCAGCAGGCCATCGAGACTGGCGACCACCTGGTCCGTCACCGCCAGCAGCAACGCCCCGAACAATGGCGCCCACAGCAGGCGCTGGCCCAGGCGGCGCGCGCCCATCAGGCGCACGCAGGCTGGCGCGGCCAGACCGATGAAGCCGATGATGCCCAGCACGCTGACCACGCAGGCGCTCAGAAATACCGCCAGTCCCAGACTCATCAGGCGCAGCTTGCGCAGCGAGACGCCCAGGCTTCTGGCATTGGCCTCGTCGAGGTCCAGCACCGCCAGCGGACGCATCAGCACCAGCGCCAGCAACATGCCCGGCAGCAGGCGGGTGAGCAGCGTGATCACGCCATCCCAGCTGTTCTGGGCCAGCGAGCCTGCGCCCCATACCAGGGTGCCGTGCAGGGCTTCCTGATTGAACAGCAACAGCACCATGCCCAGTGCGCCGATGTAGAGATTGACCACCAGCCCCGCCAGCACCACCACGGTCGGCGACATGCCTCGCGCCCAGGCCAGCGCGAACACCAGCCCCATGGCGGCCAGGCCACCGGCAAGCGCGACCCATTCACGGCCCAGCTGGAAGCCGTCTCCTCCAAGACCCGTGCCGGCCATCAGTGCCGGGGCGAACAGCGTCGCCAGCATCATCGCCAGGCTCGCGCCACTGGCGACGCCGAGGGTAGTGGGCGCGGCCAGTGGATTGCGCAGCACCTGCTGCATCAGCACGCCGGCCATGCCCAGCGCGCCACCGGCCAGCAGCGCGCAGACCAG
>NZ_CFDJES010000230.1:0-1462 GCF_983723665.1 Cobetia sp.
TGCCCGCGCTGAACACTCCAGTGCCCGACACCATTTCCGCCATTGCACCGCGAGCAGAACAAGGAGCGTCACATGAGCCAATCCTCTTCCGATTCCAAGGGGATCGACGAACCACTGCTCGGCCTCGAAAGCTGCCCGTCGGTCCCCATCTCGGCCCTCGCCGGCGCCCAGCATCTGCTGGCCAGTCTGGCCGGTATCATTGCACCGACATTGATCATCACCAGCGCGCTGGGCCTCGATGCCTACACCGCCAGCCTGCTGTCGATGGCACTGGTGGTCTCCGGTGTCGCCACCTGGATCCAGTCCCAGCGCATCGGCCCGTTCGGCTCAGGGCTGTTGAGCATCCAGGGCACCAGTTTCAGCTTCGTGTCCGCGCTGATCACCGCCGGATTGATCGCTCGTTCGCAGAATGCCAGTGACGAACAGGTACTGGCGGTGCTGTTCGGCACCTGCCTGGCGGGCAGCCTGATCGAGATGGCGCTGGGCACGGTATTGCCGTGGCTCAAGCGGGTCATCACGCCCGTGGTCACCGGCGTGGTGGTGATGCTGATCGGCCTGAGCCTGATCCAGGTGGGCATGACGGACATCGGCGGCGGCTTCGGCGCCGAGGACTTCGGTGCACCTGCCAATCTGGCACTGGCCGGTTGTGTGCTGATCACGGTGTTGGCCTGCCAGGTCTCGCGTCATCCGTGGCTGAGAATCGCCTCCATCTTCATCGGCATGGCCGTCGGCTGCATCATCGCCGCCATCGGTGGCCTCTATGATTCGCCGCAGCTGGCCGATGCCGCCCTGCTGGCCCTGCCACATCCGGCGACCCTGAATACCGGCTTCGATTTCTCGCTGGCCGCCTTCCTGCCGGTGGCCTTCATCTTCATGATCACCGCCATCGAGACCGTCGGTGACCTCACCGGCAGCGCACGCGCCTCGGGTCTCGCCGTGGATGATGAGCGGCACCAGAAGCGTCTGCGCGGCGGCGTGCTGGGCGATGGCCTGAATTCCGCGCTCGGCGCGCTGGCCGGCACCTTCCCCAACACCACCTTCAGCCAGAACACCGGCGTGATCCAGCTGACCGGCATCGCCAGCCGCCATGTGGGCCGCTACGTGGCCGGCTTCCTGCTGCTGCTGGGCCTGTCGCCCTTCATCGCCACCCTGCTGACCCAGATGCCGCGCCCGGTGCTCGGTGCCACCACCACGCTGATGTTCGCGCTGATCGCGGTGTCCGGCATCCGCATCCTGATGGCGCAGCCCATCGGGCGTCGCGAGATGATGATCATCGCGCTGGCCCTGGGGCTGGGGCTTGGCGTCGGCATGGTGCCGGATGTGCTGAACGCCATTCCGGGCGCCTTCGCCGATGCGCTGCGCTCGCCGATCACCATGGGCGGCCTGACCGCCATCATCGCCGAGCTGCTGCTGCCGAAGATGGAAGACGCCGAGGTGTTCAATCCCAGAGCGAGTGAGCGTG
>NZ_CFDJES010000230.1:1562-2984 GCF_983723665.1 Cobetia sp.
ATCCGCGCCGAGGTGGAATCCGCAGGCGGCAGCGTGCTGCTGCTGTCGGGTGGCGACATCAATACCGGCGTGCCGGAATCCGATCTCCAGCAGGCCGAACCCGACTTCAAGGGCATGAACCGCATCGGCTACGACGCCATGGCGGTGGGCAACCATGAATTCGACAACCCGCTGGAGGTGCTGCTCAAGCAGCGCGACTGGGCCGACTTCCCGATGCTGGCCGCCAATATCTATGACAAGACCACCGGCGAGCGCCTGTTCGCGCCCTGGAAGATCTTCGATGAGCATGGCATCCAGATCGCGGTGATCGGCCTGACCACCGAAGACACCGTGCGTATCGGCAACCCCGAATACTTCAGCAATCTCGACTTCCGTGACCCCAAGGAAGAGGCGCGCAAGGCCATCGAGGAGCTCAACGAGCATGAGCAGCCGGACCTGATCTTCGCCGTCACCCACATGGGCCACTATCAGAATGCCGAGCATGGCATCAATGCGCCGGGCGATGTCTCGCTGGCGCGCTATCTGCCCTACGGCGAACTGGACATGATCGTCGGTGGCCACTCCCAGGAGCCGGTCTGCATGGAGGGCGCCAACCGGATGGCGGACTTTGCGCCCGGCGATGATTGCCAGCCGGACCGCCAGAACGGCACCTACATCGTGCAGGCGCATGAATGGGGCAAGTACGTGGGACGCGCCGATTACGAGTTCCGCAATGGCGAGCTGACCATGGTCAACTATCAGCTGATTCCGGTGAATCTCAAGAAGACCGTCGAGGAGAATGGCGAGCGCAGGAAGGTGCTGGTCGCGGAGGAAATTGCCGAGGACAGCGAACTGCGCGAATTCCTGCGCCCCTATCAGGAAAAGGGCCAGGCGCAGCTCAACGTCACGGTCGCACAGAGCAACGGCAAGCTGGAAGGTGATCGCGATGTGGTGCGCTTTGCCCAGACCAACCTAGGACGTCTGATCGCCACCGCCGCCATGCAGGCCGGCAAGGCCGACTTCGGCGTGATGAACGCAGGTGGCGTGCGCGCCTCCCTGCCCGCGGGCGAGATCACCTACAAGGATGTGCTGACCGTGCTGCCCTTCGGCAACACCGTGGGGGTCGTGACCATGTCAGGTAGCGAGGTGCTCGAGTATCTCGAGGCGGTGGCCACCCAACCGGTGGACTCCGGCGCCTATGCCCAGTTCGCCGGCGTCAGCCTGCGCGTCAATCGCGAGGAAGGCAGCGTCTCCGACGTGATGATTCAGGGCCAGCCATTGGCCATGGACGCCCAGTATCGCTTCACCGTCCCGAGCTTCAATGCCGCCGGCGGGGATGGCTATCCGAAGGTCACTGACCTGCCGGGTTACCTGGATACCGGCTTCGTCGATGCCGATGTGCTCAAGGCCTACCTTGCCGAGCAGAGCCCGATCGACGTCGCG
>NZ_CFDJES010000231.1:0-2978 GCF_983723665.1 Cobetia sp.
AGGTCCTCATAGCGGTCGACGATGCTCGGATACAGCTCCAGCAGCAGAGTGTTCACCAGCTCCTGAGCCTCGAGCCCATGCTGCTGGTAACTCCAGTCGATCAGCTCCTGCCAGAGCTCCGGCGACAGCGGCACGAGTTCGAGCCATGTCATCAGCTCAGGCAAGGACGCCACCGTGGCCTGGTTGCGCAGGGTCTGCTCGTGATCGTCCGTGACCGTCTGGCGCAGATGAGTCTCGGCGCGCTTGAGGAGTGCCAGCAGACGTGAACGCTCCTGCTCTCCCGGTACCTGTGCCGTCACCTCGGCAAGCGCCAGTTCTCGGCTTTCCACCCAGCGCTGTACCAACTGCGGATGATTGATCAGAAAAGGCGCCATCCCGAGGCCGGTGGAGTTGCCGATGCCCAGATAGCGCTTCAATGAGGTTGCCAGAGGTGCGGCGGTCTCGGGAGCCCGGGCACGGGCCATGTGCTCTATCTGCTGGATCGAGAAGTGACGCAGCAGATAGACGCCCAGCATCTGGGCAGAAAATGGCCGATGGAAATCCGCGTTGTCCTTGAGACGGTCATAATCCGCGATGCCGAACTTGCCATTGCCATAGACGGCCGTGGTTCGATACAGATAGCCGACCCGGGTCAGCCACTCAGGATCCGGTTGCTGGCCTGCACTCAGTGCCTCCAGGAAGCTTGCGAAGTTACGCAAGCTGCGATTGGCACGCGAAAGGACCAGCAATCTGGGATGCTGGCGCCCGGCTTCCTGCAACGGCACATTGGCCGCCATCTGCTCGAGAAGCGCATCATCCACATCCCCCTCCACTACGCCGAAGGTGACATCCCAGGCTTCGGCGATGACGCGGTCAGAGCGTGCGGAATCCTCAAGCGCCTGAGAAAATATGACGCCGTGATAGCGCTTGTTGGGCGTCTGCAGGCAGTAGATCGCCACACCGTGACCGAGGGCATCCAGTTCGAAGCGGGTCGTCGTGATCTTCCATTTTTCATGTGCCATCTGGCGCACCAGACTTCTCACGAAACTCAGGCGACTGGCATGCAGGCTGCCGAGGCGCTCCAGCTGCATCACATCGTCCGGTGCCCGCAGTCGCAGACGTTGCTCGGTGGATGAGAGGCGCGCGCCCTGGTGATTGCGAGACATATCAACGCTCTCCTGCGTCTTCCGGGGCCGGCATGGCTGACCGCTGGCTGGTGATTCCCTGCGCACGTGCCATCGCGAAGGCTGATTGAGGTCCTGTCCACAATGAGGGCAGCAGCACCAGCGAGACAGGGATGGCCGTGATGACGATGAACTGCTGAAGCGCACTGATCTGACCGGCCCCCATATAGAGGAGTATCGCAGCCATCAACGCCATGCTGATGCCCCAGAAGGCACGCACCAGCGGGCTGGGGTCATCGTGTCCGGCACTGACGACGGCGATCGCGTAGCTCATCGAGTCACCGGTGGTGGCGACGAAGATGGTGGTCAGCGTCAGGATGGCAGCTGCCATTGCGGTCCCGCCGGGCAATGCCTGCGCCACGGTGAGGGTCGCGACATCGAACTGGAAGTTGTTGAGCGCTTCGGTGAGGTCGATCACGCCGGTGAACTGATAGAAGATGCCCGCCCCGCCCAGCAGGGTGAACCAGACAGCGGTGGCCAGTGGCGCCAGCACGGCAACGGTCAGGATCATCTGACGGATGGTTCTGCCCTTGGAGATGCGCGCCACGAAGATCGCCATCAGCGGGCCATAGCCGAGGAACCAGGCAAAGAAGAATACGGTCCACCACTGCATCCACCAGTCTGGAGCGCTCTGTGCCGTCATGGTCGACATGGTGAAGAACGAGCTCAGATACTCGCCAAAGCCCTGGGTGAAGGCATTGACCATGAACAGGGTCGGCCCGAAGACGAAGATCACCGCTGCCACGCCCAGCGCCAGGAAGACGTTGAAGCGCGACATGATCTGGATGCCCTTGTCGATGCCGGTCACGGCCGAGGTCACATAGATCACCCCGAGCACTACCAGCACGCTCAGCTGCGTCGAATAGTCATTGGTCACGCCAAAGAGCTCATGCAGGCCGAAGCTGACCTGGGTGGCCAGAAAACCGATGGGGCCCACCGTTCCTGCCACCACGGCGATGACGCACATGGCATCCACCACCCCGCCCAGCTTACCCTTCATGATCTTCTCGCCGAACACGGGATACAGCAGCGTTCTCGGCTGCAGAGGCTGACCCTTGTCGTAATGGGCATGCGCCAGCACGATGGCAGTCAAGCTGCCCAGAATGGCCCAGGCAAGAAAGCCCCAGTGCATGAAGGATTGCGCCAGTGCAGGCGCGATGGCGTTCGCAGTGCCCGGCTCGGTATCAAAGGCAGGTGGCGTCACCAGGAAGTGGTACACCGGTTCGCCGGCAGCGAAGAAGACCCCGCCTCCCGCCAGCAAGGTGCACATGATGATCGACACCCACTTGAAGGTGGATAGCTCAGGCGTTCGCGTGCCACCGATACGGGCACTGGCCGCAGGCGTTGCGGTCAGCCCCAGGGCAATGAAGAAGGTGAGCAGCAACAGAATCTGGAAGTAGCTGCCCAGTGTTCTGGCGGTCCAGGCAAAGCCGGCACTGATGGCTTGCGCGACCCCTTCAAGATCAAACAGGGACAGGCCGACGAACAGCAGTATGAAGCCGATGCTGCAGGTCAGAACGACAGGGTCACCAAAGCGGTACTGACCTTCCGGTAACGCATCCGACGTGGCGGACGTCGTGGTCTTGCGAGATGAAGTCATGTGGCATTCCTCTGACGAGCTCTCGTCATTGGCAGGCATTTATTATGGTTGTTGGTTGCCGAGCGATACCCTGAGGATTCCTGGCTCGGCACAGGTGCCATGGCATAGCGTTACGGCGATCAGGCAGGCGCGGTCTCCTGACGGGTCGCGGCGCGCTCGAGGAGCGCGACCCAGTTCTTGCCCATGATGCCGGCCACTTCGTCCTCGGACATGCC
>NZ_CFDJES010000232.1:0-2942 GCF_983723665.1 Cobetia sp.
CGCCCTGCGCAGCAGGCCTTGCTTGCCCGTCAGTACCTTCTGCACCTGTTGCGATGTGGCCAGCGCCATCAGGTAGATCTCGGCACTGAAGGACGAATGGCTCGCGACTTGCCCCTCGGGCGCCGCCACTGCCATGACGCCCTCGACTCCGGCATGCGCAAGCGCCTGTATGGCCCGAGTGCCAATGGGCGCATCGCCAATCACGCAGATCTTCATGCTGAGCATCCCTCGAGGGTTTGTTCACCTGGCCTCAGGCGGCGGCCAGCAGCTGACGCACCAGCGACGTCCAGTAGCTGACGCCGATGGGCGTGGCAGCATCATTGAAGTCGTAGTGCGGGTTGTGCAGCGAGGCGCTGTCTTCGCCGTTGCCCAGCCAGATATAGGCGCCCGGGCATTCCTGCAGCAGATAGGCGAAGTCTTCCGAGGCCATCGAGGGCGGCAGATCACGATGGACCCGCTGGATGCTCGGCAGCTGCTCGAGAACGCTGGCGCAGCGTTCGGCATGGCCGGGCGCATTGAGCGTCGCGGGATAGCGCGGCTGATAGTCGAAGTTGACCTTGAGACCGTGGAAGGTCGCCATGGCATCGACGGCGTCATGGAAGCGCTGCTGCAGATGCGCGCGCAGTGCCGGGTCGAAGCAGCGCAGGGTGCCGCGCAGTTCGACCTCTTCCGGCATCACGTTGAAGGCATCACCGGCATGGAACTGGGTGATGCTGAGAATCGCGGTCTGGTGCGCCGGCGTCTCGCGGCTGATCAGCCCCTGCAGCTGGGTCACCAGCTGACAGGCCGCCAGGATGGTGTCCTTGCCCAGATGCGGCATGGCGGCGTGGCAGCCGTGGCCGCTCAGGGTCAGGGTGAAGACATCGAAGGCCGCCATCACCGCCTCTTCATGCACCGCCGCCTCGCCGAGCGCCAGCCCTGGCCAGTTGTGCAGGCCATAGATGGCATCCATCGGGAACTGCTCGAACAGGCCGTCCTCGACCATGCGGCGGCCGCCGCCTTCGTTCTCCTCGGCCGGCTGGAACACGAACACCACGCGGCCGGCAAAGTCAGGGTCGCGTGCCAGTTCACAGGCCGCGCCCAGCAACATGGTGGTGTGGCCATCATGGCCACAGGCATGCATCTTGCCCGGTGTGTGTGAGCAATGTGAGACGGCGTTGGCCTCGGTGACATCCAGCGCATCCATGTCGGCGCGCAGGCCGATGGTCTGGCCCGTGCCCAGCTTGCCGTCGAGCACCGCGATCACGCCGGTCTCGGCGAGTCCCGTGGTGACTTCCAGGCCTGCCGCACGCAGGATCTCGGCGACGCGCGCCGAGGTGCGGTGCTCCTCGAAGGCCGTCTCGGGATGCTGATGAAACTCATGACGCCAGCTGCGCAGCAGTGCCTCGTCGATCTTGTCGGGTAGTTGCATGCTGAATTCCTGTGGAAACCGGCACCCTGGAGTGCCGGCGTGAAAGTGATGAGAAGGGGGAAGCAAAGTGAGGAGCGAAAGGTAAAGCCCGAAGCCCGTGTGATCAGAGCAGTGCCTGCGCCACGACCGCCGAGCCGATATAGGTGCCAGTGAAGACCAGCAGCGAGATGATCACCAGCTTCCAGCCCGCCTGGCGGAACATGCTGAACTCGCGCTTGCTCAGCGCCAGACCCGCATAGCCGAGTACCGGCGTGACGATGGCGAGGAAGTTGACGAAGCCCAGCTGCTCGGTGATCCAGCCGCTGCCCGGGAACCACGGCAACGTCATCAGGATGCTGACCAGCGACACCCAGGCGATGGCCGGCAGGTAGAAGGGCATGACGCGGGCGACCAGCAGGCCGAGCATGGTCATCACGTACAGGATCAGCATGCCGGGGGCGGCGTCGATCAGGCTGGCGCCATTGATGGTGTTGACCACCCAGCCGACCACGCAGACGGCCGCGACGACCATGGCTGTCTTGCCCAGCTGGTTCTCCGGGCGGTCTTCAACCAGCGCGTCTGAGGCGAGCTTGGCTTCCTCGTCATTCATGGCGTCATCGCTGCCGGCCCGCTTGCGACTGAAGAAGCGGAACAGGCGCTCGGCGACCGGCAGGGCGATGAACAGCGAGACGTAGAGGCCGGTGGCATAGGTCAGCAGGTTGCTGGCGCCGGCGAAGGCCAGCAGCTCTTCGCCCATCTCCGGCAGGGCGCCGGCGATGGCGCCGGAACACGCCGCCACCATGCTGCCGCTGCCGACACCGCAGGCCATGGCCAGTGCGCGCGGGTCGAAGATGTCCAGTGAGGTCAGGTAGCCCGCCATCAGCGCGAACCACAGGGTGCCGAACATGGTGCCCACGACATAGACGCCCATCACACCGACGCCTTCCGGGCCCTTGAGGCCGTATTTGTCGGAGATGATCGCGATATTGGGTTCACGCGCGATGGAGTAGGTCGCACCGATCGCCTCACGGCCCATCTTGAGCACCACCACCGCGATCGGCATCGCGATCAGCATGGTGCCCAGGTTGCCCAGCTCCTGCAGGATCAGCGCCGGACCCGCCGAGATCAGCTGCTCGATGGCTGGGCCGATGGTGGAACCGAAGCGGGCGATGAACGGCATGATCGACAGCAGGATGACCGGCCCTGCCGCCGCGCTGACCACCGGCGGGATGAAGCGCCTGGTGCCGCTGAACAGGTGCGGATTGCACAGTACGGCGGCAATGAAGGCATAGAACAGCGGCAACAGCAGCAAGGTGCCGGGGCCGAGCGGGAACTTGAGAATACCGATCAGTTCGGCGCCGAGAGACAGCACCACGACCAGCAGGTGCAACCGCCAGTCCAGGAGTTGAGAAAGGGGCATGTGGGACTCCGCTTGTTATTGTAGTTTCTCTAGCTGATGAAACGTCTGGAATGCAGCGCCTCGGGGCATGCCCGCGGCTGTCGGCTGCCACCCTCTGCCGGGGCGGTCAGCGCAATCCAGTATTGTCAGGAG
>NZ_CFDJES010000233.1:0-2857 GCF_983723665.1 Cobetia sp.
TGGCCAGCGCCTCATGAAGCCCGGTCAGCTGATTGGCATTGACGCTGAAGTGCAGCGGCCAGAGGGCCAGGTCGGCCTTGACCTCGCGCTCCGCGAGCCCCTTTACCGTCACTACACGGCTGGAAGATTCCCATACCTGGGCAGCCTGCTTGAGATAGCTGCCACTCCAGACCATCCCCACGGCCAGCAGGCCGCCCAGCACGGCCGAGCTGATGATATTGCGCATGAATTGTCATCCCTGAGGTGAGTTATGAGTCGTGAACTGGCCGCCGCTTGCGGCGATGTCAGTCCTGTACCTTGCCACGCATGGCCTTGATCTTGCCCTTGCGCGTCTTGCTGTCGACGCGGCGACGCTTGGCGCCCTTGCTGGGCGCTGTCGCACGGCGCGCTTTCTGTACCTTGACGGCATCCAGAATCATCGCCTTGAGGCGTGCCAGCGCATCTTCCTTGTTCAACTCCAGGGTGCGATGGCTCTGCGCCTTGATGATGATGACGCCTTCCTTGCTGATGCGCTGATCCGACAGCTGCATCAGGCGCTCCTTGTAGAAGCCGGGCAGCGTCGAGCGCTGAACATCGAAGCGCAGATGGACGGCGGAGGCGACCTTGTTGACGTTCTGGCCGCCATTGCCCTGGGCGCGAATCTGGGTGAGGTCGATTTCCCAGTCGGCCAGCGCTACCGAATTGGAGATGGTCAGCATATTGAATCTCCTTGTCATGGGACTGTGTGGTGTGTCTCGCCGACACAGTCAATGGAGCGATGGGCCATCTTAGCCTATTCGCGCACTGGCTTCAGAATGGCGGGTGCGTCTGCTTCTCCATTCGGCCTGCTCGCGACGCTGATCGCCTGTCCTCGCGTCACGGCGCGGAGGGCCGTGAGAACTGTCATGAAGAGGAGGAGAAGCGAGGAGGTGACGTGATGATTCCTTCTGATATGGCGTTGAGGGTGGGGGAGTTCAACCGCGTGCTGCCCGAGACGTCAGAATATCGGGTACTCTGCTGGCTGCGTCCTGTGTGAAGACTGTCCAGTTATCCAGACATTCTTGGCAGCACTTTTCCTGGCACTTATGTAATTCCCTCTCCCATCCTCTGCAGAGCGCCTTATGGATATCCCGCATCAGCGTCTTGTCTATTTTCAGGTCACCGTCGAAGCCGGCTCCATCCGGCGTGCCGCAGCGCGTCTGAACATCGCCCCCTCGGCAGTCAGTCGTCAGATAGGTCTGCTCGAAGAGGCCATGGCCGCCTCGCTCATCGAGCGTACCCGCGACGGCGTGCAGCCAACGCGGGTCGGCGAGATGCTGCTGGATTACATCCTGCAGCGAGAGAAGCTCGACCAGCATCTCGGCGAGCGCCTCGATGCCTATCAGCGGCTGGAAACCGGGGAAATCCGCCTGATCATCGGCGAAGGTTTCGTCGGCGACATCATCAACAGCCCGCTGCGCGCCTTTCGCAAGCAGTACCCCGGCATCACGCTCAAGGTCGATACCGGCAGCATGCAGAGCATCATCGACAGCGTGATCGAGGATGAGGCGGATATCGGCCTGATGTATCACGAGCGGGTCCATCCCCAGTTGCGCTTCTGGCATTCGAGTCCGCAGCCGCTGGTGGCCATCATGTCGCCGGAGCATCCGCTGGCGAGCGAGGCCCATGCGCTGACACTCGAGGAAGTGGCGCAGCACCCCATGGCGCTGTGGGGGCCGAGTCACGGCGTGCGTCAGCTGATGGACGATGGTTTTCGTGAGGCGGGGGTGCGCCCGCATATGGTGGTGCAGACCAATTCCATGGAAGTGCTCAAGCAGGCGGCGCGGTCCGAACTGTGCATCACGCTGTTGCCGGCCTTTGCCGCGGCCCGTGAGCTCCAGGAGGGCGTGTTGATCGCGCGGGATGTGGAATGTGCCAGCTTCCGCCAGGCCCGCGCACATATCATCACGCGGGTCGGGCGGCGCATGCCGCGTGCCAGCCTGCAGCTACTGCGCCATCTTGAGCGCTGGATCGCGGCTTTCAGTGGTCCGCGTCAGGAAGCGCGCTGATAGCCAGGGCTTGTGGTTTAGGGGCTCTGGTTTCGGTTAGTCGAGGCGGGTGCAGCTGGGCAGGCACCTTGCTCAGCCAGCGATCGCACAGATGATGGAGATCATCCTCGTCCGCCGGACACAGCTCCGGCGGCTGACAGCGCTCGAAGACTGCCTTCATCAAGCCTTCCGGCAGGTTGAGCGTGGTGACGAAACTGCGTGCCAGGCGCAGGTCGCGGCGCAGCTGACCGGTGGAGATCCCCGAGTCATAGCGGCCCGGCAGCACCCAGCGCGGAAAATTCACCTCGCTCACGGCACTGCGCCCGGCGCCCAGATTGATGGCATCGATGCACGCCTGGGGTGTCACGCCCGCGCGATAGGCCATGGCGACCGCCTCGGCAGTGGTGATCAGGTGCGCGGCATGCAGATAATCGCTGGCCAGGGCGGCGGCATGGCCACAGCCGGCGTCCCCGACATGCAGATGCTGCGTGCTGATGATGTCGAGCAGCGCTGTCATGCGCGTTACTGTCGCCTCATCACTGCCGATCAACAGCGTCAGGCTGTCATTCGCTTCATCGGCCGGATTGCGACTGGTGGCCGCTTCCAGCCAGTGATGGCCGGCGAGGCGTGTCTGCACGGCCAGTTCGCGGCTGAGCGTGACATCACCACTGCATAGATCGATCACGGTACTGCCGGGCGGCGCCCTGCGCAGCAGGCCTTGCTTGCCCGTCAGTACCTTCTGCACCTGTTGCGATTTGGCCAGCGCCATCAGGTAGACCTCGGCGCGGAAGCACGAATGACTCGCGACTTGCCCCTCGGGCGCCGCCACTGCCATGACGCCCTCGACTCCG
>NZ_CFDJES010000234.1:0-2839 GCF_983723665.1 Cobetia sp.
AGGAAGGCCTGGGATTGAGCCTGTTCGAGCGTCACCCCCATGGCCTGTTGTTGACGGCCGACGGCCAAGCCTTGCTGCCCAGTGCCGAGAAGACCTTGGCCAGCGCACGTGGCTTCGAGCAGGCCGCCGCGGCACTGCACAGCACAGTGCGCGGCAAGCTGCGCATCGGCACCATCGTCGACCCGGAATTCATTCGTCTGGGCAGCTTGCTGCGCCATCTTCTGGAACGCGCACCCAATCTGGAAACGGAACTCCATCACGGCATGAGCGGCTGCGTCCTCAAGGCGCTGCGCCAGAATGAACGGGAAATCGGCTTCTACCTCGCTCCCCCCGGAGAAGGCCCACGCGATGACTCCCTCTGTTATCGCGAGCTGGCATTCTTCGACTATTTCATTCTCGCCCCCAGCGGCTGGTCAGCGCGCCTGACGGACACTGACTGGCCTTCCCTGGCCGCCCTGCCGTGGATCGTGACGCCGGAAAACTCCGTTCACTCACGCCTGCTGGCGCATGCCATGCGTGACAGTCAGTGCACACCCCACCGCGTCGCGCAGGTGGATCAGGAAGTCTGCATGCTGGACCTGGTGCGCGCCGGCGTCGGGCTGACACTGGCTCGCGATGTACTGGCGCTGGCCGAGCGCCAGGAACGAGGCCTCAATATCGTGCCGGATACCCGCCTGCCCTGTGCCTTGAGTGTGGTGTGGCGTCACGACAAGCAACACGAGCCCTGTGTAGAAGCCGCTCTGCAAAGTCTCGAAGAGGTCTGGCCGTCCGAGTGAAGGAAGGTGGCCTCCCGAGATCGGACAGCAAGCGTCATGCTGACCAGAGAGGCCGGCGTGCATTCCGCGTTCTCCCTTCTTGCACTGCCATGCAGCACACTTGATCGCCTCGGAGCTCTGGTGTCAGGGCGCGGGGCTACTCCGTTGGCGCGGGATGGATTATGCTAGTCCTGATACTGAAAAAAGCCGCATGTCCCGCCAGAGGCCGAGGGAAGGCTCCTACTCATGCGCTAGCGAAGTATCCCCAGATGGCAGCACTGTCGAATCACAAGGTAATACAATGATAGATTTCAATAATAAAGGCTTTTTTAAACTCAAACAGAACGATGAATATGCCGAACGCGTCAATGACCTGCTGATCGAGGGCGAAGAAATCATTTCAGCCTATAAATCAATGCGTGACGGGGTCGTGTTTACCAACAAGCGTATTATCGCTGTCAATGTTCAAGGCTTGACCGGCAGCAAGAAAGATTTCACCTCGCTCCCCTACAAGAAGATTGAAACCTATTCCATCGAAACTTCCGGCACCTTTGATCTTGATTCAGAGCTCACGATCTATTTCTCGGCACTCGGTACGGTGAGATTTGAATTTACCGGCAAGACACGCCTTACCGAAATCTCGCAAGTCATCACCACCTATGTGTGTTGACTCCCTGCTGCTTCAGATGTGAATTCCTTTGATCAAACGGGGTTACCCAGATGAGTGACATGTCAGTCGACCAATTCGAAGAAAGCATGAAACGCGAACTCGACAAGTTCGTGCGTAGTACCAACAGAACCGCCAGCTCAACCTCCCGAGAGACCGCTCCTCGCGCGCGTCCTGAAGCACCCCGCGCCAGAGAAACCACCACGCCTCTCAAGGGGCTCAGAGTGACACTGGGCGTCAAGAACAAGCGGCTGGCATGGGAAGAGCCCTTCACGGTGCAGACTGACAGCATCTCCAAGGTTCAAGCCAAAATTCAGGCAGAGAAAGCGGCGCGCAAGGCCGGCTGGAAGATCATCAGCCATGTGATCGACTGGAATGACACCGAACGAGCTCCCGACGCTCGCTGACGACGCGCCAGCCGCTGACATCGGTTGTTCCGCTAGTTCATATCGATATTACCGAAAGGCAATTCTGTAGCACGCGGCATAGTCTCTGTAGACACATTCATTGTCTGGAGGGGGATATCGATGAAATACTTTGATGCATTATTCTCGTTGATCGCCGCGGTACTGGTCTCTGCACTACTCCCTTTTGAAGTGGAACAAGGCAATCGTTCTACCCCACAAGCACCGCATGAACGCTCTATTCTGGTGATAGAGGGATTGCTGAAGGAGAGTGAGGACAACGCATCGGTTGATACGTGAGTCACCATCACTGGATCATCGTGATAGCGAGTCGACTTGCGGCGTAAACGGACAATCCGGTCAATCGCCCGGATATTAACACGCTCATGCGCAGCGACTTCACTCGAGGAGGCCGAATGGCGGACATTCAACTACGTATTGAATTGATGGACACGGATCCCCTGGTCTGGCGTCGAGTCGTCGTGCCAGAAACGATCAATCTGCACCGACTACACGAGCTTATCCAGGACGTGATGGGGTGGGAGGAGCAACACCTCTACGAGTTTGAGTGTGACGGCCGCTACTACGCTGAACCCGACGACTTCAGCGAACGCCCCATTACCATGTCGCGAAATGCCAAGCTGAAGACCCTGGTGAATCGGGCCAAGGGGAATGACTTCCATTATCTCTATGATTTTGGCGATGACTGGAAACATCGCATTGTCATCGAAGCAACAGAGGTAGAGGCAGTATCCCCCTGTCCAAGATGGCTGGATGGTGCCATGGCGTGCCCGCCAGAGGATATCGGCGGTGTGCAGGGGTATGCTGCCCTGAAAGCCGCCAGTGCCGGCGAGCAGGATCCTCATGGTCACGAGCTACTTCAGATGCTGGGGGAAGACTTCTCGCCGGAGGCACTGGATGAGGAGGCCATTGAAGAGCACCTCATCCCCTTCCAGGCGGGCTTCAATCGCATGGCATGACTCAAGAGACAATAGCGGCCATTATTGAAGGTG
>NZ_CFDJES010000235.1:0-2814 GCF_983723665.1 Cobetia sp.
CCGCGACGACCAGCATCAGCACACTGTAGGCATATAGCTCCGCCTGCTCGATGCCCTGCCATAGCCCCAGCTCAGCGCCATGCCAGCAGTGACGCAAGTTGAGCGCCAACCACAAGCCGGCTGACAACAGACCGAGCACTTCGCTCAGCCCGCGCATTCGTGAGCGTGACGCGGCGCTTCCCGTATCCACGTCCGGTGCGCGCCTGGATGTCATGCGCCAGAGCATAGCGGCGCCGAGTGCAGGCAGGCCGTATGCCGGCAGAAGCCAATTGACCAGCGGCCAGCTCCCGACATCCGCCGGGTGCCAGAGCGGATTGAAGATGCCCAGCACGCCGACACTCCAGAGGATCACAGCCGCTCCGCCGACCACCAGTGCCAGCACGCGATACAGCTGCGTCCCTGTCCGCGCCTCAGCACCGGCGCCACGAGCACGCCAGGCGTAGCTTGCCGCCACCCCGGCCAGCGCCAATACCTGCAGGGAAAGCTCCGCCAGGGTGAGGCTGCCCTCGAAGGGCTTCCCACCAGTCAACATATAACGGATTTCCATCACCACCGTCGCGACGGCAAGCTGGACAACGGCACCTTCCAGCCAGCGCTGTGTCCGCGGGCGGTGGCGCATGCCGAGACTGGTCATGGCCACACAGGCCAATACCGGCAGCAGTATCTGCAGTGGCCAGTGCGCGATATCGGCATAGTCGTCATGCGCCATGCCATACATCAAGCGAGCCACGACACCCCACGCCAGCAAGCGTGACAGCTCAGCAAACACGGAGCGCGCCGCGGTATGCCCCTCGCGATACCAGCGCCATTCACAAGCGGTCAAACCCAATAGCTGCAGCGCCAGCGCCAGGGTCAGCGATGGCCCCTCCAGCACTGCCACCAGGGCAAGGAATATTCCGGCCTGCGCCGGCAGCCACAGTCCTGCGGCAAGCTGAGCGCCTTCACGCGCCTGGAAACGCATGGCACCTGCCCAGCACACCAGCCCCCAGATCAATGGCGGCAGCCCTATGTTGACTAGCCCTGTGTTGATCAGCCTCCCTGCATCATTCGCCCCGCTCGCCCATGGCATGACGTCTTGCCAGAGGGCCAGAGCCCACGCCAGCAGCGGCACCATGGTCGCCAATGCCCACCAACAGGCTGCAAGCGACCTCTCTGCTCTTTCACCCGCATCATGACGCGGTCGCCAACGCGCCAGCGACAACAGGCCGACACTCAGTATCAGCGGGCTGATCATCGCGCTGCTCGACAGCGGTGCCGTCAAAGCAAGCCCCCACACCAGCAACCAGAGTCCGTTGCCAGCAACCACCATCGACCACAGCACCGCATGGCGGCGACTAGACCAGGCAATCACCAGCATCGGCATGAGGCTAGCCAGCCACCCCCGATGCCACAGGGACACACCGGAGCCGGCCATTTCAGAAGGCGCCACCAATGAGTCAAAGGAGACGCCATGCACGAGACTGCCCAGCCAGGGCAGCCAGAGTCCCAGCACGACGCTCACTGAGACAAGCCCCCCGGCGAGCCAGTGCCGACGCAGGTCAAGAGATGCGCGCCAGGGCAACCAGGTCGCAAGTGAGGTCTTCGCCTGCCGCTCATCCTTTTCTGCGGCGCCCGTGGATGGCTCCCACACCTCCTCCCACAGATACCCCAACGCCAGCACGGCCAGCCAGACACCACCCACCCAGGGCAACAGCCCCACCAGCAATGTCGTGGCAGAGGAGATACCGAAGGGCATCAACAGCAACCACCAGGCGAGCGCTCCCACCAGACCGCCCCAATACAGCCAGCTCACCGCGACCTGGCGGTACAGCACACGACACGCTGCCGCGATCACACCCGCATACCCCAGCAACAGCAAGGTCGAGGCTTCCTGCCACTGCTGGTGAATGGGCAGCGCCAAGGGCAGAGCATATCCGCCCAACATGCCCAATGCTGCCAACCACGGCCCATGGTGCCGCGCACGCTCCAGCATCCACAGACTCAAGGCTGCCAACAGCACGAAGGTGACCGGCATGGACACCAGCGAAAGCAGAAAGTGACCAGCCAGCAGGCTCGCCGCGAGCACCAGACTGCCGGCACCGCTGACGGCGCCGGTCAGACTCGATGACTGGGACGTACGCAGTCTCAGCCACTCGGCCAATACCGTCATGCTCAGGCCGAACCCGAGACCCAGCGCCAGCCGTACCCCCGGCCCCAGCAAGCCCTGCTCAAGGGAGTACCCGACGAGCAGGATGCCTGCCATCACCAGAGACAAGGCACCCACAAGAATCATCCAGTGTTCCTGAAGCAGCGTCAGCAGACGTGACATGCCCCCCGGCAGCACCTCTGATGCCTTGCTTGCAGGGTCTGCGCCCTGCCCCTTCTCGCCTGAACGACTGGAGGCAGCGCCATGCAACAAGCGCTGAAGTAGCCGGTAGGACAGAGAGTGGCCGCCACTGGATGATGCAGTGGTCCGCGAGTCGCTGATCGATGGCGTTGCATCGGCTGCTGCCAGTCCCTCCCGGGGCGGCACTTCGGCAGGCGATTTGTCCACACCCCCTTCTTGCAAGGGGGTGTGCATAACCGGGGCGCCATGAGCAGGAAGCTCGCGAGCAAGCCTGGCCTCCATATCGCGCAGTCGCTGCTCCAGCGCCTTGATGCGCAGCATGCTGAGCCACCCCATCAAGGAACCACCCAGTACCAGCAACGCCATCATGACGCCCACCAACATCAGCTCATCCATCGCCCAGCCCGTCATCGAAGAGTCGTGCTCAGAGACTACGGCATTTTGCCTGGCACCTCATGCTGTCAGTCTCTCGGCACCGTATTTGCACA
>NZ_CFDJES010000236.1:0-2791 GCF_983723665.1 Cobetia sp.
TTCGCTGTCTGCCAATGCGCGCGTTCGCGGTCGAGCGAGTCTTGCTCCTCGCGCAGCTCCGTCTGGCGTTGCTGCAGGTTGGCCTGCTGCTGCGTCAGCTGCTGTTGCTGGTCGCTCAATTCCTGCAGTGCCTGCCGCGCATCCTCTTGTTCGTTGCGCATCCGGGTGGTCAGCGACTCGATCCAGTCGGACCAGTTGCTCACGCTGGCATGCTGTCGCTTGGGGTCTGCGCTCAGCTGCTGGGCAAGCGTGTCACTGAGCTGCTCGATCTCGCGCGCCAGCGCAGTGATCTGCGTCTCGCACTGTTGAAGCTGCGCCTCGCCATGCTGGCATTGCGTCGTCAGCGTGGCGTGGCGTGTTGCCAGTGCCTGGCGTTGCTCACGCAGCGGCGTCAGCTGACGCAGTGTCGTCACCAGCGTGTTCTGGCAGGCGTCCAGCTCCCCAAGGCGCTGCTCGATCAGTTGCAGTGCGTGGGCAGCAGGCAGCTGCGGCAAGGGTGCAAGCTGGGGTTGCTCTGACAGCGAGTGCCGGGCCAGAAGCTCGGTCAGATTCGTCTGGCAGGTCTGCGCCTGCTGCTGCAGGCGTTGCAGCTCCGTGTGCAGCTGGGTCTGTTCCTGCTGCAGATAGCCGAGCTGTTGCTCGAGGCGGGCGTGCTCGTGACTGGCCGTCTCCATGGCTTGCTGCGCGGTGGCCGTGGCCTGGCGGCGCTGGTCAAGACGCTCGCGGGCCTGCTGTTCCAGCTGAGCGATCAGCGCCTCGGCCGGTGCGGCCTGGCCGGCGGCGGGGTGCTCGTGGCTGCCGCACACCGGACATTCCTCGCCCTGGACCAGTCCGCGGCGCAGCGCCATCACGTTGTCGCTGCGCGCCAGACGCTCCTGCTCCTGCTGGCGGCGTTCGGCGTCTTCCTCGTGGCGCGCCTGGTCTCGGGCCTGCAATGCCTGCGCCTGCCGGCCAGCCACATCCCGCAACGCCTGTTGCTGTCGGGGCAGTTGCTGCTCCAGCTCGACAAGACGCTGCTGCACCTCATCACGGCGGGCCAGGCCACTGATCTGCTCGCTGAGTACGGGCTTGAGCTCCAGTAGTGCATCGCGCTGACGTTGCAGCTGGTCACGATAGTCTTCGGCATCGCGCAGCGGCTGGCCTGACTCGTCGACCAGCGTCGCCTGCAGCTGCTGGAGTTGCTGCTCCAGCTGCTGGCGCTGGCGATCCTGTGCCTCCAGCTCCTGCTGATGTTGGCCGAGCGTGTCGCGCAGGCGTTGCTGTTCACTCTGCTGGCTGGCGTGTGCTTCGCGTCGTTGCGAAAGACGCGAAGCCACCTGACGTGCCTCTTCAAGCTTCGGCAGTTGCTCGCCGCGCCAGGTATCACAGCGCTGCATGCGTTCATCGGCGGTGTGCCTGGCGGCCCGGGCCTGCTCAACCCTGGGCGACAGGGTGCCGAGCTGCTGCTCCAGCTGGGCCAGTTGCGTGACCAGCTGCGCATGCTGCGGCGCGATCGCCTTGAGGCGCAGCAGGGCAGGGCGAATCGGCGCGAGGGCCTCCAGGGCGTTGAGTTGTTCGCGCTGACGGGAAAGCCCATCGCTGGCGGCGTGGGCCTCGGTCTGCTCCTGCTGCGCCTGACGCAGGGCCTGTTCGAGCTCGCCCGCCGTAGTGGTCCACTGGTGATAGGCCGTCAGCGCATCATGCTGTTCGCTGAGCCGGGTCATGGCCGTCTGGCGCAGACGCACCTCCTCCTCGAGCGCCTGGCGCTCCTGCGGGCTGGCCGGCAGCTGGCCTTCCAGCTTGCGTTCCAGTTCATTGACGGCCTCGCGGGCGGAGCGCTCGCGCTCATGGGCGGCCATCGAGATCTCGGAGTAATGGCCGGTATCGGTCAGCTTCTCCAGCAACTCCGAGCGTTCATTGTCATTGGCACGCAGGAAGGCGCTGAACTCGCTCTGCGCCAGCAGTACGGCGCGGGTGAACTGCTCGAAATTCAGCCCCAGCCTGTCGAGGATCAACGCCTTGGCGTCATTGCTGGTGGTGTTGAGGGTCTGAGCCGGCTGGGTGTCATCGCCGGTGGGCAGCAGCTGGAGATGTTGCTTGGCATTCTGCAGGCGCCCGCCGGGCTTGCCGCGCGCGCGGCTGACCGTCCAGCTGGCGCGATAGCGCAGGCCATCGCGGCCGATGAAATCCACCTCGGCCTTGCCTTCGCCGCAGCCACGCCGGAGCAGGCTGCGCGGGTCCTTGAGCGTCAGCTGATGCTCGCCGACATCCTCCAGCTGACCGCCACTCGGCGTCTGGCGCAGGCGCGGCGTGGTGCCATAGAGCGCCAGACACAGGGCATCGAGCAGCGTGCTCTTGCCGGCCCCGGTGGGACCGGTGATGGCGAACAGACCGGCATCGGACAGCGGTGCCTTCTCGAAGTCGACTTCATGTGCGCCGGCAAGCGAGGCCAGGTTGTCGAGGCGCAGGGCGAGAATCTTCATGCCTGACCTCCCTTGGCCTTGTCTGCCGTGCCAGTCTTGTCTATCGAAGCCGCCTTGTCGGCCTTGCGAGCGGGCCGGGTGGCTGGCTCGCCTTCGAGACGCGTCTCGCGCGCGGCCTCGACCTCCTCGAGCAGCTGGGCGAAATCCTCGATCAGCGTCGGGTCCGGCTCACTGTCATAGGTGGCGCGATAGTGACGCTCGAACAGCCCCATCGGCCCCAGCTCATCGAGCTTCACGCCCTTCGGCGCGCGATGCTCGGCACTGGGTGCCGGGTAGCGGGTGACCAGCTTGATCAGACGCAGCGGCGCGCCTTCCAGCAGTGCCTCGAT
>NZ_CFDJES010000237.1:0-1349 GCF_983723665.1 Cobetia sp.
ACGAAATCATTCGCCTCGGGGATGAAGGTCGGGATGCGCTTGCCCTCGGTGACCAGCGCCTTGCGCAGCGGCCAGTACCACAGGCGTTTCAGTGTCATGTTGAGATGGCCATCCGCCGTCTGCATGCACAGAAAGATGATCGTCTCCTTCGCGAAGCCCCACGGCAGCTGAAATTTCAGCGCGCGGCGCGGATTGGCCGCCACCACCTTCGCCATGGCCTTGAGCCACGAGAAGGGCCGTGTCCAGCCGGGCTTGCCCCTGGCCATCGCGGTGAACAACAGCCCCATGAAATCGGAGCCCGCCGGATAGCGCGTGGCTTCGATATGGGTGTGCTCATCGATATGAATGCCGGAGCCGATGGCGATGCCCTTGGACATGTCATCGTGACTGTCCGGCATGCGACAGCTGATCAACGACTCCGCATTGGTACGCACCCGCTTGCCCAGCGCGTTCGAGATGTTCGGCAATGAGCCCTTGTCCCTGAGGTGGAACAGCAACTCCTGGGTGCCGAGCGACGAGCCTGCGAAGACGATGGACTGGCAGGTGACGTGGCGCTTGCCCAGGCCAAGATAGAGCCCGGCGAAGGTGGAGGGCACCGTCGTCACCGCATAGCCATCGGCCCCATCCGCCTTGCCATTGAGCGGCACGACATCGATCACCTTGGTCTCGGCGTGTACCTGGGCACCGTGCTTCTCGGCCAGATACAGATAGTTCTTGTCGAGACTGTTCTTGGCGCCGTGTCGGCAACCCATCATGCAGCCACCGCAGCCGATGCAGCTGTGTCTTTCAGGGCCTTCGCCATCAAAGTAGGGATCTGCATGCGCGCTACCGGCAGCCGACGTGGCGCTTTCTCCCTCGGGGCCGAAGAAGATGCCGACCTCGGTGGGGTACCAGGTGTCTTCGCAGCCGGCGACTTCCGCCATGCGTTTCAAGTGGTGATCCGCCGGCGCGATGATCCGATTGGTCGTCACGCCGAGCATCTGCTTCGCCGTGGCGTAGTGCGCCGGCATCACCGCATGCCAGTCATTGAGCCCCGCCCACTGGCCGTTGTCCCACACCCTGTCGGGCGGCACCAGCAGCGTCTGCGCATAGGTGATGGAGCCGCCGCCCACCGCGTTGCCATGCAGCACGATGACATGGCGGAAAAAGCTCATGGTGAAGAAGCCGCGCAGGCCCAGCATCGGCCGCCACAACCAGCGGCTCAGCCGCCAGTTGGTGCGGGGCATGTTGTCCGGCGTCCAGCGCTTGCCCTGTTCCATGACGGCCACGCGATAGCCTTTCTCGGTCAGGCGATGCGCGCACACCGAGCCGCCAAAGCCCGAGCCCACGATGAGGTAGTCGTAGTCATG
>NZ_CFDJES010000237.1:1449-2780 GCF_983723665.1 Cobetia sp.
GATCGGTCTCTGACATGGCGGCTCTCTATAGGGAAGCGCTGCTCTCAGCAGGAAAGACCCCCTCGCACGGCGCTGGCTGGGCGACTGCCTTCTGGATGCTGGCGAGCCGGCTAGCGAGGGGGTTAGCGAGGGGGCTAGTGAGGGAAATACTGCGCCAGCTGCCGGACGATCAGATCGACGAAGCCCTGGCGGTCGATATCGAACAGCACCCTGGCGTTGTGCGGCTTGCCGGTGAGCTGATAGCGGTCCACCACCGTCATGCCCTGGGTGTGCTCGCCCTGTGTCTCGACGCCGACCCAGCACTCCACCGTGGTGAACAGCTCAGGCGCCAGCAGCCAGGCGATGGTGCAGGGATCATGCAACGGCGCGCCGTTGAAGCCCCACTTCGGATCGCGATGGTAGATCATGAAGAAGTCGAGCAGCTCGGCGACACACTGGGCGACGGGATTGTCGATGGCGCGGATGCGCTCGATGTCCTCATCCATGATCTGCGCCTGATGGGTGACATCCAGCCCGCACATCACGATGGGCAGGCCGGACTTGAACACCATGTCGGCGGCTTCGGGGTCGACGAAGATGTTGAACTCGGCGGCGGGCGTCCAGTTGCCGACACCGGCCGCGCCGCCCATCAGCACGATGCTGTCGATGCGCGGGTGAAGCTCGGGGTAGGCTGAGAGAAACAGCGCGATGTTGGTCAGCGGGCCGGAGGGCACCAGCGTGACCTTCTGCTCACAGGCGCGGATCTTCTCGGCCATCAGCTCGATGGCGCTCTGGGTGACGGGGGCAAAGCCGGGCTCTGGCAGTTCAGGGCCATCCAGGCCACTTTCGCCATGCACGTTGTCGGCGATGATCAGCTCGCGCGCCAAGGGCTTGGGCGCACCGCCCGCCACCGGAATATCGTGGCGGCCCAGCAGGGTGAGCACCCGCAGCGCATTGTTGAGCGTCTTGTCGGGCGTCTGATTGCCGGCGCTGGTGGTGACGGCGAGTACGTCGAGCGCGTCTGAGCTAAGGGCCAGAATCAGCGAGATGGCATCGTCGTGACCGGGATCGCAATCGAGAATGATGGGGCGCGGCATGCAGCAGTCCTTGTCGTGAGTCGTCTTGTTGTCGTGGCTTGCCTCTATAAGCTTTTCCTTTATGCCTGAACGCAAAACGACACGCCATCCTTGCGAAGGGCGTGTCGTCTGTCAGGGCAATCGGGTAATGCGGGGCGGATCAACCCGCCTGCTGGGCACGCGCCTCGTTGAGCATCTGCACCAGCACGTCCACCGGCTGCGCGCCGGGCACGTAGTACTGGCCGACGATGGTGCTGGGCACCGACTGGATACCGG
>NZ_CFDJES010000238.1:0-1373 GCF_983723665.1 Cobetia sp.
TGGAGCGGGTGAAGGGAATCGAACCCTCGTCTTAAGCTTGGGAAGCTTCTGCTCTACCATTGAGCTACACCCGCAGGGCGGTGCATTGCGCACGCCAGAACTGCATTGTACTCAACGACTTAGCGCGGTCAAGCAACATCTGATGGAGCGGTTGCCGCAGGCGGCGTCGTACTGGCGACGTTGGTGGCCAAGCCGTTGATTGCATTCACTATTCAAGCTCCAGTGATAATTCTCAGGCAGCGCAGCTATCGAGTTGCGCCAGCAGCACGCCACGGCGGGCGTCACTCATGCCGAGACCTTCGGCACGCTGCGGGAAGGCGGCGTCGATGGCGTTGCGACTCAGGGTGAGCCACTGCGCCTCGCTGAGATTCAGCGCTTGCTGCACGGCGATGAAGTTGTCGAGCATGCCGCCGCCGAAATAGGCCGGATCATCCGAATTGAGGGTGATATTGAGGCCCGCCTCGATCAGCTTCGGCAGCGGGTGGTCTTCCATGCGCTCCACCACCTTGAGCGCGACATTGGACAGCGGACACACCGTCAGCGGGATACGCCGCTCGGCCAGCTCCGCCACCAGGGCAGCATCTTCCAGACAGCGCACACCGTGGTCGATACGCTCCACCCCCAGCACCTCAAGCGCCGTGCGGATGTACTCTGCCGGGCCTTCCTCGCCTGCGTGCGCGACATGATGCCAGCCGCGCTCCCCCGCAAGCGTGAAGACCTCGGTGAACTTCTCCGGCGGATTGCCGATCTCGGCGCTGTCCAGGCCGACACCCACGAAGCGTGACTCGAAGGGAATCAGCGCGTCGAACAGCTCGCGCGCAGACGCCGCGGAATGACAACGCAGGAAGCTCGGCACCAGCGCCGAGGTGATATCGAATTCCTTCACCGCCTCACGACAGGCGCGCTCCAACCCCGCGAACTGGGTTTCCAGACTCACGCCACGCGCCAGATGCGCCTGCGGATCGAAGAACAGCTCCAGATGCTTGACGCCATCGGCGCTCGCACGGCGGAAGTAGTCCTGCGCCAGGCGGTAGAAGTGTGACTCGTCATTCAAGACGCCCATGCCCTGGTAATAGAGCGCGAGGAAGGCAGGCAGATCCGCGAAGTCATAGGCCGCCTCGACCTCTTCCAGGGTGGCGTAGGGCAATGTGATGCCCTGCTCCGCCGCCAGCTCGAACATCAAGGCCGGCGTCAGCGAGCCTTCGATGTGCAGGTGCAGCTCCACCTTGGGCAGGCGGGCGAGAAAGTCGTGCATGCGCGGGGTAAGGGTCATGGCCCGTCTCCTCAATGAAAGGCGGCGGCTGGAAGATCGCGGAGCGCTCACCACAGCCTGATGGCGCAATTCTAGCAATCCCGAGACCACCTTGAGGAGT
>NZ_CFDJES010000238.1:1473-2780 GCF_983723665.1 Cobetia sp.
ATGCCGCGCTGACTGACATAACCATAACGATCGACGCTGAACACCAAGGACACGAATGCCATGCACGCCATATCCCCTGCCCGCCATCCCTTCTCACGCAGAAAGCATGCTCGACAGCGCGCTGGCGCCCTGCCCACTGCGCTGCTGCTCAGCCTTGGCCTGCTGGCACCCTTGAGCGCCAACGCCGCCCAAGAGGAGCAGAACGAACAGACCGACTTCGCCCCGCAGGGCAAGACGGAGTGCATCGCGCCCGCCAAGCCCGGCGGTGGCTGGGATTTCACCTGTCGTAGCGTGGCCCGCCTGCTGGATGAGCAGAACCTGATTCCCGCCGGCATGCAGACCCTCAACGTGCCCGGCGCCAGCGGTGGCGTCGCCTTCGCGCATGTGAAGTCCAAGCGCCACGACGATGAGCAGGTCATCGTCGCCGCCTCGAGCGCGACCACCACCCGCCTGGGCCAGCATGCCTATCAGGACGGCAAGGTCGACGACGTACGCTGGCTGATGACTCTCGGCGCCGACTACGGCGTGATTGCCGTGGCCGAGGACTCGCCCTACCAATCGCTGAACGAACTGTTGGCCGCCATGCAGGCAGACCCCAAGGCGGTGCGCTTCGCCGGTGGCGATGTCGCGGGCGGGTTTGATCACCTCAAGGTGCTGATGGCGGCGCGTGAGGCGGGCATCGACAACCTGCGCGCCCTGCCGTATCTCGCCTACGACTCCGGCTCCGTCGCCATCACCCAGGTGATGGGTGGCCACCTGGAGGCCTTCACCGGCGACATGACCGAAGCCCGCGGCTTCGTCGAATCCGGCCACCTGCGCCTGCTGGCAGTGTTCAGTGAAGAGCGTCTGCCCGGCCAGTACAGCGACATCCCCACCGCGCGTGAGCAGGGGATCGATGTGGTCGCACCCAACTGGCGCGGCTTCTACCTGCCGGGTGGCGCATCGGATGCCGCCTTCGACTGGTGGGAGCAGACCCTCAACCGCATGGCCGAGACGCCCGAGTGGCAGCAGGTGATGCAGGACAATGGCCTGATGCCGTTCCACAAGTCCGGCAAGGCGTTGGATCGCTTCATCACCCAGCAGGTCAGCGATGTGGAGCAGATGTCGCAGGAGCTGGGCCTGCAGTGATCAACTGAGGCACTGAGCGCCGCGCTCGTCTGGCGAGAGCTCAAGGCTGCCGAAAGCAAGACGCCACCCCGTTGCCCGGGGTGGCGTCTTTTGCTGCTGGCTTGCCCCAGCGACCTCAGGGCATGGAGGGCCACGGCCCCTTGGGCGGCTGATGTTCGGAGTCAAACTGATAGGGCGAT
>NZ_CFDJES010000239.1:0-2770 GCF_983723665.1 Cobetia sp.
TGCTGGTCACCCGCGGCGAGCGCATGGCCAGCCTGCGCCGTCGTCAGTTGATCGAGCATCTCGCGATGCCGATTCGCGCTCGCGTGCAGCCTCTCAACGACAGTGACCCCAGTGCGCTGGACCTCAAGCGCCTCAGCGCCCACCTGAGCGATGAACCGCAGCCGATCACCCTGCTGCCGCCACTGCCTCGCAAGCCTGCCGATGCCGATGCCTCGTCAGGCGAAACTTCGACAGACAACGCCTCGTCAGACCACGCCTCGACAGACGATGCCCCGTCAGACCATGGGCGAGACATCCTCAAACCGGCCAGCGCGGCAGACAAGGTCGCCTTGACACCGTCGCGGGGGAATGATCACTGATGTCTCCTCTGCACAGCCTGGCCCATCGCGAGCGCCGGGAGCTCGCCAATCGCAAGACACTGATCATGCTGCTGGCCGCCGCGGTGATCGCCACCTACGCCCTGTGGCGCTACCTGGTGGGCGATTTCGAGCATATCCTGACGCCGGTGCTGGCCACCTTGCTGATGGCGATTGCCGCCGGCCTCAATCACCTCGATGATGAGCAGCCGCTGCCTTCCTATCTGACGCTGATCGCCAGCTACCTGATGCTGGCACTCGAGGCGCCGGGCACCTACCCGGGCATGTCGCTGTGGCTGGGACTGCCCAGCGTGCTGACACTGCTGCTGTTGCCCCTGGCACCGGCGATGCTGCTCAATCTGGTGCTGGCACCGCTGTGGCTATGGCTATTGGGCCAGCAGGAAGACAACTTCGGCGAGATACTGCGCTACCTGTGTCTGCTGCTGGTGGCCAGCCAGCCGTTCGTCATCAACAGCCTGCAGGCGGGTGTCATGAGCCTGACCGCCAGCGAGGAAACCGAGTGCAACGCCTTCAACGCCCGCACCGGTCAGCAACGACTGATCAGTGAGGCGGCGCGTGCGCGGGCGCTGGACCAACCGTTCAGCATTCTGGTCGTCTATCTGCCGCAACTGGACATGCTCGGCGAGCAGTTCGGCGAAGACAGGCGCGTCGAATGCCTGGCGATGGCCTGCGACGTGATGCAGGAGGTCTCGCGCCAGGGCGACCTGCTGTGTCGCAGCGACAAGTCGTCCTTCTGGCTGATGCTGCCCAATACCGGCGAGGCGGGAGCGCTGATCATGCGCGAGCGCCTGACCGCGGCGCTGGCAGCGGCCACACAGCCGGAAACCGGCTCCATCATTGCCCGCGCGCGCCTGGTGACGTACAAGGCCGATGACACCACCCAGAAACTCGAGCAACGCCTGCTGGCCAGCCAGCTTGCCCTGATGGATCTCAATGAATGAGCGACACCCTTGCGTCACTGCTGCATTGGCTGAACCCCAGTGTGATGATCGATACCCTGATGACCACGCTGAGCGATCACCCGGCAGCCCTTGTCGCCGTCATCGGCCTGGTCTCACTGCTTGAATCTCTCGCCATCATCGGCCTGCTGGTGCCAGGCGTGGTCATTCTCACCGCCGGCGCCTCCCTGGCCGGCCATCTCGAACTCTCGCTGCCGATACTGCTGGCCGCCGGTGCGCTGGGCGCCATCATCGGCGATGGCGTGAGCTTCTGGCTGGGCATCCGCTATCGCGATCAACTGCCCGGCCGCTGGCCCTTCTCGCGCCATCCCGAGTGGATCGAGCACGGTCAGCAGTTCTTTCATCGCCACGGCAGCTGGTCGATCGCCTTCGGGCGCTTCGTCGGCCCGGTGCGCCCGATCATCCCGCTGGTCGCCGGCATGCTTGACATGCCGCCGGCGCGCTTCTTCCTGGTCAATGGCCTCTCGGCGCTGGCCTGGGCACCGGCCTACCTGCTGCCGGGCTATCTGCTGGGCCAGACCTGGCAGTCACTGTTCACCCTGCCGGAAGGGGCCGACGGCCTGCTGGTCGGCCTGGCCAGCGGCCTGATCGCCTGTGCCTTCGCCTTCTCCTTCCTGCGCCGCCAGCTGGGCCGCGAGGGCCGCCTCTATCATTGGCTGGCTCGTCGCATGCGTCGCAGCCCTTCCGGGCGGCGTCTGTGGTGGCAGCTGCGCCATCCCGACCCCGAGGGCGAATTCCCGCTCGCCTCGATGGCGCTGCTGATCTTCGCGGTGATCAGCGTGCCCGCCATAAGCCTGGCGGTGCTGGCCCATCCCGAGCCGTGGTGGATCGACCGCGTGGCCGCCTCGCTGGCCGCAAGCCTCTCCTCACTGATGCCCCAGGACTGGCTGCGCGAGGCAAGCCTCGTGCTGTCTCGCCTCGCCGATGGCACCGGCCTGGCGGCGCTCGTGGCTCCGTGGCTGGTATGGCTGCTGCTCAAGGGTCGCCACGCGGTGTGGTTGCATCTGACGGCCGCCTGGCTGGGCATCGCCAGCGCCAATACCGTGCTCAAGCACCTGATCCAGCGCCCGCGTCCGGATACCCCCGCCTTCCTGGAAGGATCGATGTCGTTTCCCAGCGCCCATGCCGCCGGCAGCGTGGCAGTGTTCGGGCTGGCCGCCGCCTTCATCGCCGAGCGCCAGCCCTCCTCGCGACGTCGCTGGATCTACTGGGCAGCCATCGCCGCCTGTACGCTCGTCGGCCTGTCACGCATCACGCTTGGCGTCCATTACCTCAGTGATGTGCTGGGCGGTGCCTGCGTGGGTCTGCTGGTCTGTGCGCTGGTGCGCATCAGCTATCCCGCCTTCGTGCGCCAGCCCTCTGCCCCCCTGGAATCGCCAGCCCCGCTGCTGTGGTTGAGCATGGCGAGCCTGCTGCTGTTGGCGGCACGCTTCG
>NZ_CFDJES010000240.1:0-2762 GCF_983723665.1 Cobetia sp.
GGAGGGTTCCGCAAAGGTTTTTGTCGTCGTGGAGTGCCAAAATGCCCCGTCAATGCATCAAGTGCAAATAATTATCATTAGTGACAGTAGATAACGGAACAAGGCAAGGGGACACGATGAACAAGAAGCACACTAAAGGACGCGGACTGTGTGGGGCAGGGGCGCGTCGTTTGATGCTCGGGGCGGGCGTGGTGCTGGTCAGTATGCCGGCGCAGGCGGACGACTCGACGCTGGTGCTGGATACGCAGCGGGTCACTGGTCTGCGTCTGTATGACATGGCCTCCAGTGAAGAAAGTGGTGGCTATAGTGTCGATGCCGCCACGGTGGGCTCCAAGGTGCCGGCCTCGCTGCGCGACATCCCGCAGTCCGTCAGCGTCGTGACCCATGACGCCATCGAGGACCAGAACTTCATCACCCTGGATCAGCTGGCGGCGCGTACGCCGGGCGTCCGGGTGCTGAACAACGACAGTGGCCGCTCGTCCATCTTCGCGCGTGGCTATGAGTACGATGCCTACAGCATCGATGGCCTGTCCGCGCCGATGTCGAGCCTGACGGGCTCGGTGCCTTCGCTGACCGCCATCGATCGGGTCGAGGTCATGCGCGGGCCGTCGGGGCTCTTCAACAGCACCAGTGAGCTGGGCGGCGTCATCAATCTGGTGCGCAAGCGCCCGACCGATACCTTCCAGGGCTCCATCAGCGGCAGCGTCGGTACGCTGGATGACAGAAGCGTCAGCGTCGATATCTCCGGGCCCATCGATGAGCAGGGCCGTATCCGCGGGCGCCTGGTGACCCGCTCCACGGAGCAGGCGCAGTGGGTCGATGACAACGACAACACGCTGAATGATTTCTATGGCGCGCTGGATATCGATCTCGACGAGAACACCGAGCTGTCACTGGGCGTGATCCACAACACCAAGGACATCACCGTCAATCAGGGTCAGCCGGTGGGCAGCGATGGCGACTTCACCTACGGTCGAAGTTCGGCCTTCTATGGCGCGGACTGGAACAGCTTCGAGAGCGACTCCACCGATGTCATCGCCGAGCTGACGCACCACTTCAGTTCGCGCGGTTATGGACGTCTGGCGGCGCGTTACAGTGATCGCAATGCCGATTACGAGTACGCCTACAGTGGCTCCGCGCTCAGTGACAGCGGCGACATGAGCAGTGTCGCGGGCTATGCCGGTTTCACCGATGAGACCTCGGTGAGCGTGGATGCCAGCTACACCCAGGGCTTCGATGCCTTCGGCAACCAGAACGAATTCGTGGTCGGGGTCGACTACAAGACCTCAGAAGCGGACACCACCGCAGCGCGCACCAGCAATCTGACCGGCTCCAGCGCCAGCATCAGCGAGCTGAACAACCTGGCCTATGTCGACATTCTCGGCAACGCGCGTGACGACGTCAGCGGCTACAGCCTGTCGCGCACCGAGACCACCCTCGAAGAACAGGGCCTGTACGGCAAGGTGACGCTGCGTCCCGTGGCGCCGCTGGCCGTGATACTGGGCGCGCGGGTCAGCCATTTCTCGGCGGACTCCGAAGACAGGATCAATGGCGGCAGCAGCGACATGCAGGACACGGCTGTCACGCCCTACGGCGGACTCGTGTACGACCTGGACGCCGATCACTCCGTCTATGCCAGCTACTCCAAGGTCTTCGAGCCTCAGACCAGTGAAGGCGAGGACGGGGACCTGATCGACCCGCGGGAAGGCGAGCAATACGAGATCGGCATCAAGGGCAGCTATCTGGATGGCGCCCTCAATGCGCGCATCAGTGGCTTCCAGCTGACCGACAGCCACCGCGCGGCATCCTCCACCGACAGCAGCGTCGATTACTCGGTGGATTCCGGCAAGATGCGCATCACCGGTGCGGAGCTGGAGCTTGCCGGCAACATCACGCCGCAGTGGGATGTCATCTTCGGCTACACCTACATGGACTCCGAGGTGCTGGAAGCCGGCAGCTCCGATGCCCTGTTGATGCTGATGCCCAACAACATGGTCAATCTGTGGACCCAGTATCGCTTCGAAGGCAACCTGCTGGACGGCGTATCCGTCGGTGCCGGCATGACGGCGCTGAGTGACTTCGACAGCACCCAGGGCACCATCCATGCACCGGGCTATGCGGTATTCGATGCCATGCTCGGTTACCAGTTCACGCCACGACTCAGCGGCCAGCTGAACGTCTACAACCTGTTCGACCGCGAATATTACGTGCGCGCCGGTTCTGCTAGTGTCTTCAACTTCGTGGGACGCCCGGCCAGCGCCGTCGCCACCATGAAGTATGAGTTCTGATGGTGACTCTCGGATTGCGTGCGCGCTTGAGGCTATTCGCCCGGCTACAGGCATGGGGACTCATCATGCTGACATCCGCTGCTGTCAGCTTGCCGGCCCTTGCCATGACTCACGCCGCTGATGAGGCGCTGGCAGGCACCACGACCTCCTTCACCCAGCATTCGCGCCTCACGGGGCACGATTATCTGATCCAGGTGGCATTGCCCAGGGTCGCGCCGCCGCAAGGGGGCTATCCCGTGCTGCTGGTACTGGATGGCAATCGCCACCTTGATCTGTTCACGGCGGCGCGGGATGTGCTGGGCCGCCGTGGCTTTGACAAGGCACCGGCGAATCTCGCCATCGTCGCGGTCGGCTATGCGGGCGCTGACGAGCAGACAGAGGCGACGCGCGCCACCATCACGACACTGCGCTACCAGGACTTCACGCCACCGCTCACCAGCGGCACCGCACCTGAAGGCACGGGTGGCGGGGCGC
>NZ_CFDJES010000241.1:0-1098 GCF_983723665.1 Cobetia sp.
ACGATCTCGAAGATCTGCCCGATCACGATGGGCGCCAGCCCCAGCGATGGCTCATCGAGCAACAACAGCCGCGGCCGACTCATCAGGGCGCGCCCGATGGCCAGCATCTGCTGCTCTCCGCCGGACATGGTGCCGCCGCGCTGCTGAAAGCGCTCCTTGAGACGCGGGAAGAGCCCCAGCACGTGCTCGATACTGCGCTCGTTTTCCTCCTTGCTCTGGTAATAGCCGCCCATGGCAAGATTCTCCTCCACCGTCATGCCGGTGAAGATGCGGCGACCTTCCGGCACCACCGACAGCCCACCGCGCATCACGCGCGCCGTGGGTGTACCGGTGATCTCCTCGCCCTCGAACCACACCCGCCCGCTGGTCGGACGCGGATCGCCACAGATCGACATCAGAAGCGTCGTCTTGCCGGCACCGTTGGCACCGATCAGCGTCACGATCTCGCCCTGACCAACGGCCAGCGAGACATCATTGAGCGCCTGCACCGGCCCGTAGTGGGTAGTCAGATGCTCGAGGGCCAGCATGGCCTCCCGGGGCGCGAGCTCCTCACCGGCAAGCGTGGCCTCGGGTGTCACGTCTTCGACATGCTCACACATGATCACTCTTCCCCCAGATAGGCCTTGATCACGGCATCATTGCGCCGTATGTCTTCCGGACTGCCATCCGCCAGCGGCTGGCCCTGATTGACCACGTAGATGTGGTCCGAGATGCCCATTACCAGACTCATGTCATGCTCGATCAACAGCACCGAGATGCCCTCATCGCGAGTCAGACTGACGATCAGATCATCCAGATCGCGCGTTTCGTTGGGATTGAGGCCCGCCGCCGGCTCATCCAGCATCAGCAGCCGCGGCCTGGCGACCATGCAGCGCGCGATCTCGAGTCGGCGCTGCTGACCATAGGCCAGATTGCCCGCCTCGCGGTTGGCGAATTCGAGCAGACCGACTCGCTCCAGCCAGTCGCCGGCATGCTGCATCAGCGCCTTTTCACTGCGTCGATAGCCCGGCGTCTTGAACAGTCCCTTGAGAAGGTTGCGTTCGGCGTGCATGTGCTGCGCCACCAGCAGATTCTCGATGACGGTCATCTCCTTGAACA
>NZ_CFDJES010000241.1:1198-2737 GCF_983723665.1 Cobetia sp.
GCCTCCCACGCCCGCCCGATGGGCATGCGCAGCAAGCGGTAGATCACGAACAGCGTGATCAGCACCAGGATCAAGGCCAGCAGATACAGGTAGATCACCTTGAGGGCCGGGTCGTAGTCGATGCCGAAGTACTCATGGAAAGCGATGTTGCCCTCGTCGGCCCGCCGCGAGAACTCGAGGTTGAACAAGGTCGGCTTGGGAATGCGCGCGATGCCATTCGGGCCGCCGGTCAGCTCGGTCCAGTTGTTGAGCAGGATGCGGATGATCTCCCCGAAACCCAGCGTCACGATGGCCAGGTAATCCCCGCGCAATCGCAGTACCGGGAAGCCGAGCAGATAGCCGAACAACGCCGTCATCAACCCGGCGATGGGCAATGCCTCCCAGAAGCTGAAGCCCAGATAGCTGTTGAGCAGCGCATAGGTATAGGCCCCGACGGCGTAGAAGCCCACGTAGCCGAGATCCAGCAGCCCGGCGAGCCCCACCACCACATTAAGCCCCAGCCCCAGCATGATGTAGATCAGCGTCAGGGTCGCGAGATCCACCGCCGAGCGGTTGGAGAGGAACGGGAAGATCAGCAGCGCGCCGATGGCCAGCATGATCCACAGCTGACGCTTCTGGCCGCTCATCACATCGGGGACGCTGAAACGTGAGGGTTTGCGGGTACGCGACCGCCACTCCTCGATCTGCGGACGTACCAGCTGATGCAGGAAGACGGCCAGCGCCGCAGCCAGCAACCAGCCCCAGGTGTCCATGCCCATCAACCGCACCGTGGTAGTGATGCCGGTGGATTCGAGCTGCACACCCAACACCGAGCCTCCCAGTACGAGGGTCAGAACGGCGGCCGCGAGTGCCGACCACCAGGGACGCCGATAGGCAGGCTGGGGCGGCAACGTCTCGGCAGGCGAGGTGCCCGCTTTCTTCAAAGTCTGTTTCGCAAGCTTGGGCATCAGATCTTCTCCACTTCGGGCTTGCCGAGAATCCCGGAGGGACGGAACAGCAGAATCAGGATCAGCAGTCCGAAGGCCACCACGTCCTTGTATTCCGTGGACAGGTAACCGCCGGTCAGTGCCTCCGCGACCCCCAGCAGCAGTCCGCCCAGCATCGCGCCGGGGATGCTGCCGATACCGCCCAGCACCGCCGCCGTGAACGCCTTGAGGCCGGCCAGGAAGCCGATGTAGGGATTGACCACGCCGTAGTACATGCCGAGCAGCAGGCCCGCCACGGCGGCAAGCGCCGCCCCGATCACGAAGGTCATCGAGATGATCATATCGGTATTGATGCCCAGCAGACGCGCCATGCCGGCATCCTGCGAGCAGGCACGACAGGCACGCCCCAGGCGGGAGCGTGAGATGAAGGACGACAGCAGCAGCATGCACACCAGGGTGACGCTGAAGATGATCACCTGCATGTAGGAGAGATTGACTGCGAAGCTTTCCAGCCCGAACTCCCAACCGCCCGGGATCAGGCTGGAGATCGCCATGTCACGCGAGCCCTGGGCCAGACGCATGTAGTTCTGCAGGAAGATCGACATGCCGATCG
>NZ_CFDJES010000242.1:0-2704 GCF_983723665.1 Cobetia sp.
CCAGCTCCTGAGGCTCGCAGCGCTCGCCGACGAAGACCTCGACATACTCGGCGACGCGGCTGATGCGCTCGCTGACGCTTTCCTGAGTGCGCATCGACAGATAGCCGATCTGGGTCAGGTAGGTGGTGCGCGCTCGTACGTTGGCGAGTTGCTCGGGCTGGCCGTAGCGCATCAGCATGCTGGTCAGCGCCTGAATGCGTGCCTGATCGGCGCGGGCGACGGCAGCGGCGACCTCCGCGTTCTGAGAGGCCCAGTTGCGGATCGCCAGCTCGAAGCGTGAATCGAACAGTGACGCATCCAGCCAGCAGTCGAAGACATTGAGCATGGCTTCCACCACCGTGGCGGCGTATTGCTCGCAGCGCCCGATCAGGCCGGCGGTATTGTGAGCATCCCAGCGCGCGAGCAGCGCGGTGAGCAGGGCGTCGCGGTCCTTGAAGCTCCAGTAGAAGCTGGTGCGTGACAGGCCCAGCGTCTTGGCCAATGTCAGGACGCGCACCGAATCCACGCCGCCCAGCAACAGCTGCTGATAGGCGGCTTCCAGCCAGTCCTCGGCCTTGCCGCGCCCGGCAGCCTGGGCGCCGTCACTTGCCGGGGGGACGCTTGGGGACTCTGGCATCGGCGGTCTCCTGAAAGCCGGGGGATGGTGAGGCTCATGTAAGGTCGATCGTGCGATGACGCCAAGAGCATGCTGTTTGCGACAGCGACGAGTCTGGCTGCGTCAGGCGGGCGAGAACGGCGTGTCCGGTGACGCATGGCCTGAAGCCTAGGACTATAGTCAGCGTATGTACACAGGTGTACGCAATAAAGACACCCCTGTTCTCGCTGTCTGCTCATCAGGAGGCCACATGGCTCAGGACCCGCTGCTCACGCCGTTCACGCTCAAGCATCTGACCCTCAAGAATCGCTTGATGATGACCTCCCACGAGCCTGCCTATCCGGAAGATGGCATGCCCAAGGCGCGTTACCGCGCCTATCACGAGGAGCGTGCGCGTGCCGGCATCGCCCTGACCATGACGGCGGGCTCCGCCTCGGTGGCGAAGGACAGCCCGCCGGTGTTCAACAACATCCTGGCGTATCGCGATGAGGTGGTGCCGTGGCTCAGCGAGCTGACGGATGCCTGTCATGAGCACGGCACCGCGGTGATGATCCAGCTCACTCACCTGGGACGCCGCACACGTTGGGACAAGGCCGACTGGTTGCCGGCGGTCTCGGCGTCCCATCGTCGTGAGGCGGCGCACCGCGCCTTTCCCAAGCGGGTCGAGGACTGGGATATCGCACGGCTGATCCAGGACTACGCCGACGCCGCCGAGCGCATGCAGGCAGCCGGCCTCGACGGTATCGAGCTGCAGGCCTATGGCCATCTGATGGACCAGTTCTGGTCACCGCTCACCAATACGCTGGATGGCCCCTACGGCGGCAGTCTCGAGAATCGACTGCGCTTCACCATGGAAGTGTTGAGCGCCATTCGCGCACGGGTGGGCAGCGAGTTCATCGTCGGCGTTCGCTACACGGGAGATGAGTGTCTGAGTGGCGGGCTGGATGCCAGCGATGGCCTGGAAGTCTCGCGTCTGCTGCGCGATAGCGGTCAGGTCGATTTTCTCAATGTGGTGCGCGGCCATATCGATACCGATGCGGGCCTCACCGATGTCATCCCGATCCAGGGCATGGCCAGTGCGCCGCATCTCGACTTCGCCGGACAGATTCGCGAGGCGATGGATTTTCCGACCTTCCACGGCGCCAAGATTCAGGACATCGCCACCGCACGTCACGCCATCGCCACTGGCAAGGTCGACATGGTCGGCATGACGCGCGCCCACATGGCGGACCCGCACATCGTGCGCAAGCTGATGGCCGGGCAGGAGGAGACCATCCGCCCCTGTGTCGGGGCCAACTATTGTCTGGATCGCATCTATCAGGGCGGCTCCGCTTACTGCATTCATAACGCTGCGACCGGGCGGGAGCTGGAGCAACCGCATGACATCACGCCTGCCGAGGTCACCCGGAAGGTCGTGATCATCGGCGCGGGCCCGGCAGGGCTCGAGGCCGCACGCGTCGCCGGTGAGCGCGGCCATCAGGTGGTGGTGCTGGAAGCGGCCGACCAGCCGGGTGGCCAGATTCGCCTCACCGCGCAGAGCGAGCGGCGACGCGAGATGATCGGCATCATCGATTGGCGCATCAGTCGCTGTGAGGCGCTCGGCGTCGAGATGCGCTACAACGTCTTCGCCGAGGCCGAGGATGTGCTGGCGGAGCAACCCGATGTCGTCATCGTCGCCACCGGTGGCTATCCCGAGGAAGACATGCCGCAGGTCGGCAGCGAGCTGGTCGTCTCCAGCTGGGACATTCTCTCAGGCCATGTCACGCCTGGCCGCAACGTGCTGCTGTTCGATGATGCGGGAGACCACGCCGCGCTACAGGCCGCCGAGATGATCGCCAACTCCGGTGCCAGGCTCGAGATGATGACGCCAGACCGCACCTTCGCGCCGGAAATCATGGCCATGAACCTGGTGCCCTACATGCGCAGCCTGCAACGTCTCGCCGTCACCTTCACGCCGACCTATCGCCTCGGCAGTGTCACGCGCAGTGAGGATGGCCAGCTGATCGCCCATATCGGCAGTGATTATCTGGATGACGCCGTGGCGCAGGGCAAGGGCACCGGTGCCTACGCGGATCAGCGCCTCGTCGATCAGGTAGTGGTCAACTACGG
>NZ_CFDJES010000243.1:0-2697 GCF_983723665.1 Cobetia sp.
GTTCGTCGACGATGATTTCGATCGCCTGCTGGATCGTCAGATGACGCTGTGGTGAGACTTGCGGCCACATGAGTGGCCCATGAGCGGGGGTGCTCCTATCGGGGAGTGGTGCAAGAAGAGGGGGGGGGCGCGCGACGGCATCTATAGTCGTTATTCCGTAGTGATAATATTTCTCATTATTTCTTGCATTAAAGTATGCGCGCCGTAAGATTCTCTTTCGGCGCAGTCACATGACCTGCGTCGCCGCCTTTTGGTGGCGGTCTGATTGCCATGATGTCCGGGAGCAGGTGTGACGTTACTGAAAGTGGTTCTTGCCCAATATCGCTGGTCCTTTCTTGGTGTGATCTTTCTGAGCCTTGTCAGTGCAGGGCTAGGCATCGGTGTCATTGCCTATATCAACCAGCGACTCATCGCGCATTCTGCCACCGTCCCCCTGGACGAGGGGCTTGCGGCCCATGTCGGGGTGCTTCCGGAGTTTCTTGGGCTGATTCTGCTGTTGCTTGCGATCACGCTGGGTGCACAGTTGGCATTGACGACGCTGGGGCATCATTTCGTGCATGGACTGCGCGGGCGTTTGGTCAAGCAGATCCTCGATACTGATATCGAGCGGCTCGAGCAGCTCGGCAGCGCCAACCTGCTGGCGAGTCTTTCGAGTGACATCCGCAACATCACCCTGGCGTTCGTGCGCCTGCCAGAACTGGTACAAGGCATCGTGCTGACCCTGGGAGCCGTGTTCTATCTTGGCTGGTTGTCTCTCGGCATGATGTTGATCACCGCCATCTGGGTGACCTTGACCATTATGGGGGGCAGCTGGATGGTCACGCGAGTCTATCGCCACCTGGCCGAGGTGCGTGAAGCGGAGAGTCGCCTTTATGCCGACTATGAGGCTGTCATCGACGGGCGCAAGGAGCTGGCGCTCAATCGTCCACGTGCGCGTGACTATTTCGACACCAGCTACAGTGTCAATGCCTGTGAGTATCGCCATCATGTCGTGCGCGCGGACACCTACCACCTGAGCGCCGTCAACTTCTCCAACATCATGATGCTGGGCGCCATCGGTATTGTCTTCTATCTGGCCAATGGCCTGGGATGGGCCAGTGGTGAAGTCGCCGCGACCTTTTCCCTGACTCTGCTGTTTCTGCGCACGCCCTTGATCCAGGCCGTGGGGGCATTGCCCACCTTGCTGGGGGCTGATGTGGCCTTTGCCAAGCTGCGCAAGTTGGCATTGGCACCGGTCAACGCCGATTTCGCGTCTCCTCGACATCCTGAGCCGCGCGGACATGATTCAACCGCAGGCACTTCGGCCGAGTCTGACTGGCAGACCCTGAGTCTACAGGGTGTCTGCTTTCGCTACGCCGGCCGCGAGAATATGGGACAGGACATTGCGAACAATGACACGCAGGCCTTCTGCGTCGGTCCGCTGGATCTTACCCTCAGGCGCGGAGAGCTGGTCTTCCTGATCGGTGGCAATGGCAGTGGCAAGTCGACCCTGGCCAAGCTTCTGACCGGCCTCTATCGGCCAAGCTCAGGCACGCTCTTGCGGGACGGGCACCCGATAGGCGAAGACGAGCGGGAAGCCTGGCGTCAGCAGTTCTCGGCGGTCTTCACTGATTTCCATCAGTTCGATCGCCTGCTGGGTCCGACCGGTGGGCCGGCAGACCCGGCATTGATCGCGCAGTGGGTCGACTACCTGCAGATGCGCGAGAAGCTGGTGCTTGAGGAAAACCGTGTGATCAATACCGAGCTGTCTCAAGGGCAGCGCAAGCGACTTGCGCTGTTGATGGCAGTGGCAGAGCGTCGCGACATCGTGTTGTTGGATGAATGGGCGGCAGATCAGGACCCGCAATTCCGCCGCATCTTCTATCGTGATCTGCTGCCGCGTCTGCGCGAGATGGGCAAGACGGTCTTCGCCATCAGTCACGATGATCATTATTTCGGGCAAGCGGATAGATTGTTCGAGATGCGCGCCGGCAAGTTGCAGGAGTTGTCGGGTGCCCAGCGTGATCGTATCAGTCGGGACGCTGTGGCGCGCCTGGATGAAGCGTGACCGGGAAGACGAAAGCGCATACCTGCCGATGCCCTGCAAGACGTCCCACGAGCTGGGCATCGTCTGAGCGCTGGGCAGAAGAACATGGACGAAGATGGAAGACGCGATGCAGGTAGCAGACGCAAGAAGTCGCAACGCCAGGACGTGAGCCCAGGAGACGGTCTCATGTGATGTGTCAGGGATGATGTCCGGCTGCAGAGTGAATCGCCCCTCGGGGTGTTGCAGTCGGTAGGACGCGCCATTCTCGGGATTGCATGCAGGTACATGCAGAACGGTGTGTCACCGCAAGTTACATTTGTTGAATACGAATCATCCTAATTCCATTCCGCATTGGATATGAGCGTGCCAGTGAGAGACGCCACGAGACGGAAGGGGAGATTGACCATAAACGATCGTTACAAGGGAACACGACATGCCAAGATACCTATCATCACGACAGGCAGCTGCCCGGCCGGCACCTGCACCGTATTCATATGCCGCTCTGTCACAAGCCCCACTGTCTCACACCATACGGCTCTGCATCGCGGCATGGCTCCTGTCACAGTCCGCCATCGTGCTGGCCGCCGAGACCGATGGCACCATGGTCGTGGTCGGAACGGCACTGAAAGTCGATGCGCCGCTGGTGGAGACGCCGCGTCCGGTCTCGACGG
>NZ_CFDJES010000244.1:0-2690 GCF_983723665.1 Cobetia sp.
GAAAACTATGAGGATTTATTCTTTTAAAGAATAAAGAATAGAGGGTATGGTGGCTTCAGCATCAACAAGATTCGCATCAGTGGACGATCATCTGATGCCCGACCGCAGGACACCCCTGACATGTATCGCTATGACACCTACGACCAGACACTGGTCGACGAGCGGGTAGCTCAGTTCAAGGACCAGATGGATCGCTATCTGGCGGGCCGTCTGGGGGATGAAGAATTCCGCCCTCTGCGCCTGCAGAATGGCCTTTACATCCAGCGTCACGCCCCGATGCTGCGTATCGCCATTCCCTACGGCATGTTGAGCGCTGTCCAGCTGCGCGCCATGGCGGCCATCAGCCGTCGTTATGACCGTTCCTATGGACACTTCACGACTCGCCAGAATCTGCAGCTGAACTGGCCGAAGCTGGAAGATGTCCCGGCGATTCTCGCCGAATTGGCTCAGGTCGAGATGCATGCGATCCAGACCAGCGGCAACTGCATCCGCAATACCACGACTGACCAGTTCGCCGGTATCGCGGAAGATGAGACCGTCGATCCGCGTCCGTGGTGTGAGCTGATCCGTCAGTGGTCGACGCTTCACCCGGAATTTGCCTATCTGCCGCGCAAGTTCAAGATTGCCGTCACCGGCGCAAGCGCCGACCGTGCTGCCATCCAGGTCCACGATATCGGCATTCGTCTCAACCGCGCCGACGATGGCAGCGTCAAGGCCACCATCCTGGCGGGTGGCGGTCTCGGTCGTACGCCGATGGTCGGCGACATCGTGCGCGAAGACCTCGACTGGCAGCACCTGCTGACCTATCTGGACGCAATCGTGCGTGTCTACAACCAGTGGGGCCGTCGCGACAACAAGTACAAGGCGCGCATCAAGATCCTGGTCAAGGCACTGGGAGTCGAGGAATTCCGTCGTCGCGTCGAGGAAGAATGGGCCCATCTCAAGGATGGCCCGGAAACCCTCACCGACTCCGCCGTCACCAAGGCGACCAGCTACTTCCCCGAGCCTGTACGCCGTGAAGTCAGCGCCGAGGCCATCGAGGCCTATGAGACCCTGCGCCGCGAGAACCGTGTCTTCGCGCGTTTCGTGACCAACAATGTCGTCGGCCACAAGGTGCCGGGCTACAAGGCCGTCACCCTGTCGCTCAAGCGTCGTGAACTGGCCCCGGGTGACGTCACTGCTGACCAGATGGACGCCGTGGCTGACCTCGCGGAGCAATATGGCTTCGGTGAACTGCGTGTGACACACGAGCAGAACCTGGTGCTGTCAGACGTGCCTGTCGATGAGCTCGAGACACTCTGGAAGGCGCTGGAAGAACTCGGCATGGCCAACCCGACCGTCGGCACGCTGGCGGACATGATCTGCTGCCCGGGTGGCGATTTCTGCGCGCTGGCCAATGCCAAGTCGATTCCCATCGCTCAGGCACTGCAGGACCGCTTCGAAGACCTCGACTTCCTGTACGACCTCGGCCCGCTGGACCTGAATATCTCGGGCTGCATGAACGCCTGTGGCCATCACCACGTCGGTAACATCGGCATCCTGGGTGTCGACAAGAAAGGCCAGGAGTTCTACCAGGTCTCGCTGGGCGGACGCAGCGACGACAACGCCACGCTCGGCAAGATTCTCGGCCCGTCCTTCAATGCCGAAGACATGCCGAACGTCATCGACAAGGTGCTGCAGGTCTACGTCGAGCAGCGTCTGGAAGATGAAGTCTTCGTCGATACCTACCACCGCATCGGCATGAAGCCGTTCAAGGAGCGGGTCTATGCCTGAGGTGACTGCACAAATGACATCAGCACGTGAATTGACCGATCAGCGCCAAGGCGGCGTCATCCGTCAGAATCAGCTGGTGAGCGAAGATGCCTGGCAGGTCGTGCGTCGGGATGAAGACAGCAATCTACCGAGCTATCGGCAACCCGCCCTGCTGCCGCTGGCAGAATGGCAGTCGCTGGTCGCCGCCGGTGAAGGCTCTGATCATCTGGCGCCCTGGCTTGCCAGTGACACCGAGCTCACGCCCGAGCTGGGCGAGGCACTGGCGGACGCACCACTGCTGGGGGTCGACTTCCCGAACTTCAATGATGGCCGCGGTTACACCATCGCCCGCCTGATGCGTGAGCGCTTCGGCTATCAGGGTGAGATTCGCGCCATCGGTGACGTGCTGGTGGATCAACTCCACTACATGAGCCGTTGCGGCATCAGTGCTTTCGCCCTGCGTGATGATCAATACGTGGAAGATGCCTTGCATGCCCTGAGCTCGTTCAGCGTCAGCTACCAGACCGGCGTCGACCAGAAGACGCCGCTGTTCGCGCGTCGTTGATCGCCCGCTCTTGATCACTCACTGTTACTGCCTGCGGATAGACACGGATAGAAGGCAATCGCAGCTGAGTAAACCAAGCAAAAGCCCCCGTCCAGGATGGTCTCCCGGGCGGGGGCTTTTTTCGTGCCGGATGGTTAGTCTCTGCAGTGTCTTGCCTGACGTTTCGTCTCAGTCGCCTGAGCGGCTCTTCAGCCGGCGACGACCGTGGACAGCAGTGCCATCCCTCCCACCAGCAGTGCAGCCATCACCAGTCCCACCACCAGAAAGTCCAGCGCATGGCCGTGCTCGAAATCACGCTTGCGATTGGCCTCCTTCTGGACACCAAAGAATGCTGCCAGTACGGATTTGACTTCATTGATCATGATCGCCTCCT
>NZ_CFDJES010000245.1:0-1196 GCF_983723665.1 Cobetia sp.
AAACAGGGGATACCGATCAACGAGGTCACGATCCCCACCGGCAGCACCAGTCCGGGCACCAGCGACTCACTGGCCGTGGCGGCCAGGGACAGTACCAACGCCCCCGCCAGCGCACTGCCGGGCAGATAGAAGCGATGGTCTTCCCCCAGCGCCAGACGCGCCATGTGCGGCCCGACCAGACCGATGAAGCCGATGGTGCCGACAAAGGCCACCGCCACTGCCGCCAGCAGGCTGACGCGCAACAGCGCCGTGCGGCGCAGACGGGTGACCGGCACGCCGAAGCTGCGCGCATGGTCTTCCCCGGCACGCAGCGCTGTCAGCGCCCAGGCACGCCGCATGGCGAAGGGCAGGCAGACGACCAGCACACTGGCGATGATCGCGACTCGCTCCCACGAGGCTTCCGACAGGCTGCCCATGGTCCAGAACACCAGCTGTTGCAGCGCATCGGGACTGGCCACGAACTGCACCAGCGCATTGACGGCGTTGAGCACGAAGACCAGCGCGATGCCGAACAGCACGATGACTTCGCGACTGGCGCCATACAGCGAGGCCACGGCATCGATGGCCAGAATCGACAGCGCCGCGAACACGAAGGCCATCAGCGCGATGGTGTAGCTGGGTGGCAGCCCCGGCAAGGCGACATCCAGGATGATGACCAGCGAGGCACCAAGCGTCGCCGCGGCGCCCACGCCCAGCGTGAAGGGGCTGGCCAGGGCGTTGTTGAGCACGGTCTGCATCTCGGCACCCGCAAGCCCCAGAGCTGCACCGACCAGCGCCGCCATCACCGCCGTCGGCAGGCGAATCTGCCAGACGATGGCTTCATTGATCGGCCCGTGTGAACCGGGATTGATGAGTTCGCCCAGCAGATCAGACAGCGCGAGATCGGCAGGGCCGGTCATGATGTCGCCAAGGATGGCCAACAGCAGTGCCAGGCCCAGCGCGGCGAGAATCACCACACGTTTCCAGGCGAAGCGCCGGTATTGCTGGGCGAGCGTAGGCGACGACTCAGGCGCTGAGGCCTGAGCGTGCGCGGGGGGAGACATCGGACTTTTTTCAATCACCAGCAAGGTCTGCCACTAGGAGGAGGAAGTGAACTTCCATGCATCAGGGCCCACCGGAGCCGCCAGGCAGCTCGGCTATCAGCATGAATCATGCGCAGATGATAATGATTGACGCCTGCAGTCACAATGCGCACG
>NZ_CFDJES010000245.1:1296-2678 GCF_983723665.1 Cobetia sp.
AGCCGCGCTGAAGGAGCACGACAAGGTCTATGAGGCCTACATCTACCCGGACACCCACCACGGCTTCCACAACGACTCCACCCCGCGCTATGACGAACAGGCCGCCAAGCTCGCCTGGGACAGAACCCTTGCCTGGTTCGAGAAGTATCTGAGCTGACCTCAGGCGGCACCAGGAAGACGGCCTGCCCGCCTCAAGGCAACGAAGCCAGCCATCACGCTATCCCCGTGATGGCTGGCTTCGTCATTTTCGAGTGAGACCGAGACTGATCTCTTAAGGCTCAGACCTGATCAGTTCACCAGGCCTATTCAGAACAGACCCGCTCTAAAAACAGCTCAGCTGCACAACATGCCGCTGGCGACGATCTCGCTGAGCGTGCCCTTGCCGATGCCGCTGATGCGGGTCAGCTGACCGCTGGAACTCCATGGACGCTGACGGATGATATCGGCGGCGCGTGCCGGCCCGATATTGGGCAGGCGATCCAGCTGATCGGCGTTGGCGGTATTGAGGTCGATACAGGTCTGACTCGCCGAACTGGAGGCGTTGGATGCACGACTGGCCACCTCTGTGCCCGCCGCCTGCGGCTGGCCGCCGTCCAGCGGCAGCAACGCCAGTGTCTCGCCGGTCACCGACAGATAGATCGGGGCGTGATCGGAGACATCGGCACGCGCCGCCTCATGACTGATCCCCAGATAGTCCGGGAAGCGGAACACCTCGCCGCTGGCGCTGGGCCATTCGCTCGGCACATACCAGATGTTGTCGTAGAGCGAGGCATAGCGGCCATCGGTCTTGGAGAGCGTCGTCGCGCCCTCGGTGATCAGCGGGCGCAGGCCGAGGGTCCGCAGGTCTCCCCACGCAGGCTCATCCGGCGCCATGTTGAAGTCGCCCATGATGATCGCCGGGGTGCCGGGCGAGATTTCCTTCATCAGGTCGTAGATATCCGCCAGCGCACGGATTTCCGGCGCGCGATCCGCCTTGCTGTCGCCATAGACGATATGCACGTTGGCGGCGCTGAAGGCCCGCCCGCTGTCCTTCTCGACGAAGGTGGCCAGCAGCGGCTCGCGCGAGAACACATCCTCGGGATCGAGATAGACGGTAGCTCCGCCCTGATAGGCGATCGTCTTGTCGCGATACAGATAGGCGTAACGCTCGGTATAGGTACTGCGCCCGACCGCATGGCTGACCAGGCTGTCCCACTCATCGCCGGTCAGCGCCTCAAGCTGCTGCTCGAGCTCGCTGACGACCTCCTCCTTCATCACCTCCTGCAGGCCGATCAGGTCCATATGGGTCGCCACCGCCGCGACCTGCTCGAGATGCTTGCCGTTGTTCCAGCCGGCATGCTTCAGATTCCAGCTGGCGATCACCGCATCCGCCTGACTGCTGG
>NZ_CFDJES010000246.1:0-2674 GCF_983723665.1 Cobetia sp.
GTCAGGATCATCTCGATGAGCTTGTCGGCGAGAATTTCCTTCTTGGTCTGATTCTTCAGCGCTTTCTCGAAGGCGAAAGGCGTCTGCTTCATGCAGCCTCCACTGGTATAGATTTCATACCAGCATAACCGACAACCGCATATCACGCATCCACAAACCGACCATGGTCGCAATTTTCGAGAAAACCTTGACCGATCAGCGTGGGCTCGGCTAATTTTTATCTCAACTGGTCCGGTAAACCAACCAGCAGACCATAAAGTGCGAATTGATTGAAGAAACCAACAACAACGCCAACTCTCACAAGGCTGGAATTCACATGTCAGCAACACGCCCTGTCATTGCCCTCACCCTTGGTGACCCCGCCGGTATCGGCCCGGAGCTGATCGCCCGCCTGGTCGCGGAACCCGAGCAGTTCGCCGAGACCCACAGCGTGCTGGTCGGCGACCAGTGGCTGTGGGAGCAGGGCCAAGGCCAGGCCGGTCTCTTCACCCAGCTGCCGCGCGTCGCAAGCTTCGCCGAGGCCCGCCAGCATGAAGGCCTGTCATTGATGCTGGTGGAAAGCGTGGCGCGAGAGGATGTGACGCTGGCCGAGGAAAGCGCCGCCTGTGGCGCCTCGACCCTCGCGGTGCTGTCTCGCTGCCTGGAAGCGGCCCAGAACGAGGAAGTCGACGCCATCTGCTTCGCGCCGCTCAACAAGCTGTCGATGAAGAAAGGCGGTCTGGGGCATGAGGATGAACTGCACTTCTTCGCCGAGAAACTGGGAGTCGAGGGCTATTTCTGCGAGTTCAACACCCTGGGGACGCTGTGGACCTCGCGCATCTCCTCGCACATCCCGCTCAAGGACGCCGCCGAGTACGTCACCCAGGAGCGCATCATCGCCGCCAGCCAGCTGATTCATGACTCGCTGAAACTGGCCGGTTTCGAACACCCGCGCATCGCCGTCGCCGCCTTCAATCCCCACGGTGGTGAAGGTGGCACCTGTGGCCGCGAGGAAATCGACGTCATCGCGCCGGCCGTCGCGCGCTGCAATGAACAGGGCTACCCGGTCGAAGGCCCCTTCCCGGCCGACACCATATTTATCAAGGCGCGCGATGGCGAGTACGACGCCATCGTGACCATGTACCACGACCAGGGGCAGATCGCGATCAAGCTGCTGGGCTTCAAGTCCGGCGTCACCGTCCAGGGCGGCCTGCCTATCCCCATCACCACGCCGGCCCACGGCACCGCCTTCGATATCGCCGGTCAGGGCAAGGCGGACGTCAACCCGACCCGCAATGCCTTCGCGATCGCCAAGCGCATGGGCACCAACCTGCGTGCGCTGCGCCTCGAGACCGCTTCTGCCTGATGCGCTTGCGCCTCTCGCTCATGAACCTGAATCAACGCCATCCACAACAAGGATAATTCGATGAAGATCACCAACGTCAGAACCCGCGTCTTCGAATGGAAAGGCCACACCGTCCCCCCGACCGCCCACTTCTGCTCCAACGCCATGGACGAGCTGTGGGACAAGGGCGACTCGATGGGCACCTTCCGCTTCCACGGCTGGACGGTAGTGGAGATCGAGACCGACAACGGCCTGGTCGGGCTGGGCAACGTGGCGCTGGCGCCGCGCATCGCCAAGGCGATCATCGATCAGTACCTCGCGCCGCTGATCATCGGTCAGGACCCCTTCGACTACGAATACCTGTGGCAGCGCATGTACCGCTCCACCCACGCCTGGGGCCGCAAGGGCATCGGCATGGCCGCCATCTCCGGCGTCGATATCGCCATCTGGGACATCATGGGCAAGGCGGTCGGCAAGCCGGTCTTCAAGCTGCTGGGCGGACGTACCAAGGAGAAGATTCCCTGCTACGCCTCCAAGCTCTACCGCACCGACCTCAAGGGCATGCAGGAAGAGGCCCAGTCCTATCTGGATCAAGGCTTCACCGCCATGAAGATGCGCTTCGGCTACGGTCCGCGTGATGGGGTCGAAGGTGTGCGTGCCAACCTGGATAGCGTGGCCGCTGTGCGCGAGGTCATCGGCGAGGATGTCGATCTGATGCTCGAGTGCTACATGGGCTGGAACCTGGACTACGCCAAGCGCATGTTGCCGAAGCTGGAACGCTTCCAGCCGCGCTGGCTGGAAGAGCCGGTGATCGCCGATGACATCGATGGCTACGCCGAACTCAACCAGCTGACCAGCATTCCCATCTCCGGCGGCGAGCACGAATTCACCCATTACGGCTTCCGCCAGCTGCTGGAAAAGCGCGCCGTCTCCGTCATCCAGTACGACACCAACCGGGTCGGTGGCATCACCGCCGCGCGCAAGATCAACGCCCTCGCCGAGTCCTTCAGCGTGCCGGTCATCCCGCACGCCGGCCAGATGCACAACTACCACCTGACCATGGCCTCACTGGCCTCCCCGATGAGCGAGTACTTCCCGGTGCATGACGTCGAGATCGGCAACGAGCTCTTCTACTACATCTTCAAGGGCGACCCGGAGCCGGTGAACGGCTTCATCGATCTCGACGAAGAGACCCCGGGGCTGGGCCTCGAGCTGAACAGCGACTACTTCGATCAGTTCAACATCATCGAGTGAGGAAGCCATCATGAGACTCGTCCAACTTCGCACCGCCAATGGCCCGCGGGTCGCCGTGGTCGAAAGCCGCGACCAGCTGCGCCTGCTCGACTTCCC
>NZ_CFDJES010000247.1:0-2639 GCF_983723665.1 Cobetia sp.
AGCCGCCAGGCTGCGCTGGGCGCCGCTCATGGCGGTGTAGAGCATTCTGTCCATCCGCTATTCCCTCACACCTTGCCGTGTTGCCGTCAGCGCCCGACCCTCAACGCCCGCTCTTGATGCGCTGGTTCATCGCTGAGCACTGACGCTCGAGATGACCCGGTTCGCCTCGACATCTCTGCTGTTTTCATTGCAGAAGACGAACCGCGTCACATGTCAGGAGTGGCATTAGCGCATGTTGATGACGCTTTGCTGGACCTCGTCCTGGACCTTGATGGTCTGGGCGTTGGACTGATAGTTGCGCTGAGCGATGATCAGATCGACCAGCTCAGTGGTCAGGTCGACGTTGGAGGCCTCGACGACCCCGGACTGGACCTCACCGAAGACGCCCTCACCCGGCACACCGACCAGCGGAACACCCGAGGAAGCGGTGGCGACCCAACCGTTGTCGCCATTGGGCTGCAGACCCTGCTCATTGGCGAAGTTGGCCAGCGCAATGGTGCCCAGTGTCTGCTTGAGCTCATTGGAGTAACTGCCGATCACGCGACCATCTTCCTCGAAGGACACGCCGACAAGACTGCCGGAGGTATAACCATTCTGGGACAGAGTTGTGACTTCAAAATCATTGGCATACTGCGTGCTGCCAGTGAAGTCGATACTGAAGCTAAGCTTTGCAGCACCATTATCAAGCTCATGATTTTGAAGTTGAGGCTCATAACTACTTAATTGCCCATTGCCAGCAAAACTTATTGTCTCAAGCTGTGGATCAAATAAAGCTGCTGCATCAGCCTCGGCCTGTTTAGCTTTTACAAGCTCTTCCTGCGCCTCATCCAACTCACTTTTCAATTGATCTACCAGGTCATCCAAGCCATTTTCTTGACCATCGGCAATACTTGCTTCCAGCTCTTCGACCTTCGCTTCTATAACAGTTAACTCATCAGATGCAGCTTGATACTTAGAAGCTTTACCCGAAAAGTCCATTACATGGTGGACATCCCAGGAATTATTGCCTGTCTTGGCATAAAAGGACGTCACGACATGTTCATCGCCAAGACTGTCATACACAGTCATCGCCGAGGCGTAGTTGTAGGTCGCGGCATCCGTCGGATCAAAATCGGCAGTGGCCGGCACAGGGTCCGCGGCATCCAGATTGAGCGCGACTTCAGCGCCATAGACCTCGAGAGCGATGTTGTCCTGCGTCGCTTTTGCCGCCAGAGGGGCTGTCGGAATCTGCAATACCACGGGTTCCCCGGTGACACCTTCACCGGAATAGCCTGTCAACTGGGCACCCTGGGCCGTGACGATATAGCCCTCGGCATCGATGTTGAGCTGGCCATTGCGCGAATAGACGATCTGACCACTGGTGTCCGAGAAACGCAGGAAGCCATCTCCGGAAATCGCCAGATCGAGATCGCGCCCGGTGGATTCCAGCGAGCCGGAAGTGAAGTCCTGGGCAACGGATGCCAATTGCACCCCGATCCCTGCTGCCTGTGAGCCGGCATAGATGTCGGAGAATTGCGCCTCAGAGGATTTGAAACCCACCGTTTCCGAGTTGGCGATGTTGTTGCCGATCACATCCAGATTGGTAGAAGCCGCACTCAAGCCGCTCAATGCCTGTGAAAACGCCATGGTCTGTCCCTTTGATCGCGATGAAGATGAAAGCCCGAGACCTGTCAGCGAGCTCGGGGGCGGCCAAACGGCCTGAAACTGGTGGCCCGTCCGGCGGGCTCGCTGGCGCTATCCCGGCGCCATGGGCTCAGCTCAAAGCACCTGACGCACGGCGTCCAGACTGACGACACCCAACACCGGACCCAGGTCCAGCTGGGCACCGCTGTCGGTCTGATTGACGCCACTGACCACGCCATAACTCAGCGTCTGCAGGTCGTCATAGCTCTCGCCTGCCCGCTCGGCCGTCACGACCAGCTGGTAGGAGCCATCAGCGGCTTCAGTGCCATCATCCAGCAAACCGTCCCAGACGAAGCCATGAATACCCGCCTCCAATGCGCCCAACTCGAAGGTCTTGACCACACTGCCATCCGCGCCCAGCACCTCGACGGTGGCATTGTCGACATCGTCGGCCAGCTCAAGGCCGAAGGGTGTCGAGGTCGCGTTGCCCACCAGCACCGCATTGCCGCCGACCAGCACGCCCTGATCGAGAAGACTGGCCGCCTGCAGCGCTTCACTGCTGGAAATCTGCGCCGTGATGCCCTCAAGGGTGGTGTTGAGTTCTTCGATACCACTGACGGTGCTGATCTGGGCCAGCTGCGCGGTCAGGTCGGAATTCGACACCGGGTCCATCGGGTCCTGGTTCTGCATCTGCGCCACCAGCAGGGTCATGAATTGATCATTGAGCTCCTCGGTACTGCTCACCGACTGCGTGCTGTCGGTGACGCCGGAGGACGTGGTGGTCTGGTTGATGCTGTTGAGCACACTGGTGTCTAGCGTCGCCATGCGATTACCCGAAATCAGAAGAAGCGGTCAGAAGGCCAAAGCCTCGAGCGAGGGTCATTCCCCCAGCGTCAGCGTCTTGCGCAGCAGAGACTTGGAGGTATTGAAGACCTCGACATTGGCCTCGTAGGACTTGGAAGCCGCGATCATGTCGACCATCTCGGCAACCGGATCGACATTGGAGAAGGTCACAT
>NZ_CFDJES010000248.1:0-2598 GCF_983723665.1 Cobetia sp.
CACTCAGCCCCCAGGCCAGCAGGCTGGAGACGATGACGGCGATGATCGGCGTGGTCTTGCACAGCATGCCCGCCGCGCTCTCACTCATCCGCAAGGCCATCAGGCCGTGCTTGAGATGACGACGTGCCAGGATCAGCCACGCCAGGCAGCCCAGCCCGATGGCGAGTGTCGGCCAGTGCAGCCCTTGCCCGCCTGCCGACAGCGACTCGCCCATCGCGATCAGATTGCCGCCGCTCAGGCTCAGGCCAGTGATCGGCCCGAGCTGACTGGCGATGATCAGGATGCCCGAGGCGGTCATGAAGCCCGAGATCACCGGGTGGCTGATGAAATTCACCAGCACTCCCAGGCGCAACAGCCCCATGGCGATCAGCATCGCGCCGGAGAGAAAGGCCAGCAGCAGCGCGGCGGCCAGCATCTCGGGCGTGGAGAGCGCCGCGCCATCGGCGCCGCTCATGCCCGCGATCGCCGAGGCCGTCATCAGCGAGATGATCGCCACCGGCCCCACCGCCAGGGTGCTGCTGGTGCCGAACAGCGCATACAGCACCAGCGGGAACATGCTGGCGTAGAGGCCGACCTGTGCCGGCAGCCCCGCCAGCAGTGCATAGGCCAGCGCCTGCGGCACCAGCATGACGCTGACGATCACCGCCGCCAGCAGATCACGCCCGAGACTGTGGCGGTCATAGTGGGCAAGCCAACCCGCCAGCGGCAGCCAACGGGCAAACGACGTCCCCTTTGCCTCTAGAACCGGCTCAGACATCGCGTGACGCCGGACGCGCCAGCCATTCGTGGCCCTTGAGCAGCAGGTTCCAGTAGATGAACGGCAGCCCCCGTGCCTTGAGCTGCCAGGCCAGGCGAGTCGGACGCGTGCCGTCATTGACCCACTTGGGGAAGGTCGGCTGCAGTTCGCCGCCGTAGCCGAATTCCGCCAGCACGATGCGGCCGTTCTCCACCGTCAGCGGGCAGGAGCCATAGCCCCGATAGCCCGCCGTGAGCGCGCCACCGGTCAGCGTGGCCAGCAGGTTCTCGACCACCACGGGGGACTGCTTGCGCACGGCCGCGGCGGTCTTGGCATTCGAGGTACCGCTGACATCGCCCAGCCCGAAGATGTCGGGATGGCTCATGTGCTGCAGGGTCTCGGGTTCGAGATCCAGCCAGCCGGCGGCATTGGCCAGCCCGGATTGGGCGATCAACGCCGGCGCCTTCTGGGGCGGCACCACATGCAGCATGTCGAAGGACTGCTCGACGATCTGCGGCTCGCCACCCTCCTCGGCTGCCGGCACCTCGAAGCGTGCCGTCTGCGTCTCGCCATCCACCGCGACCAGGCGCTGATGGAACCTGACGTCGATGCCATAGCCCGCGACCGCCTCTTCCAGCGCTGGCACGTAGGCCGGCACGCCGAACATCACGCCGCCGGCGTTGTGGAAGCTGACCTCGAGCTGCGACAGCACGTTCTCGCGCTGCCAGTGATCGCAGGCCAGATACATCGCCTTCTGCGGCGCACCGGCGCACTTGATGGGCATCGGCGGCTGGGTAAACAGCGCCTTGCCGCCCTTGAGGGTCTGCACCAGCTGCCAGGTATAGGGCGCGAGATCATAGCGATAGTTGGAGGTGACGCCATTCATTCCCAGCGTCTCCTCAAGCCCGTCGATGGCGCCCCAGTCCAGCTCCAGCCCGATGGCGATCACCAGACGCTCGTAGCGCAGACGATGGCCATTGCCGAGCGTGACTTCATGCGCCTCGGCATCGATGCCGGTGGCCGTATCGCGATACCAGTGCACGCCCTTGGGCATCACCGAGTGCATCGGCTTGCGCGTGAATTCCGGCGTGAAGATGCCGCCACCGACCATCGTCCAGCCCGGCTGATAGCTGTGCTGCTCGGCGGGTTCGACGATGGCGATGTCCATGCCCGGCTGGCGCTTGAGCAGACTGGCCGCCACCGCGATACCGCCGGCCCCGCCACCGATGATCACCACCTTGTGGGCGTTGGGTGCCAGGCGGTGATTGGCGGCGCGGGTCGCTTCCGAGGCCGAATCAGCCCCCTGATTGTCACAAGGCGTCGTTGCAGAATCCGAAACTGGCGGGGTCTGTGGCGTGCTCTGGCTCATCGATAAGGCTCCCATCGCGGAAAATCGTCCATTTGAGTCACAAAATTACGTAAGCAAGCTACATAGGCAAAGCGCCTGGACATACTCCCTGCCGGCATGGCAGCCATCACAGCTGATCAAACGGCAGGTTGAGCGGAATCTTGAGATAGGCGCGACCGTTGTCTTCCGCCGGCGGCATCTGGCCGGCGCGCATGTTCACCTGCACCGCCGGCAGCATCAGACGCGGCATGCCAAGCCCGGCATCACGCTTGGTACGCATGTCGACGAAGGCCTGCTCATCGATGCCGTCATGCACATGGATATTGTGCTCACGCTGCTCACCCACCGACGTCTGGCAGCAGAAGCCTTCACGCCCTTCGGCCGAATAATCATGGCACAGGAAGATGCGCGTGCTGTCCGCAAGCGAGAGCACCTTGTGAATCGAGCGATACAGCGTACGCGCATCGCCGCCGGGGAAATCGCAGCGCGCGGTGCCGTAATCGGGCATGAACAG
>NZ_CFDJES010000249.1:0-1164 GCF_983723665.1 Cobetia sp.
GAGCGGCGATTTTCAGCGCCATATGTCGGGATTATTACGGATATATTCTTTGGTCTCGTCATTCTTGCCAAGCTAATCAAAACAGTAAAAGATCGCTTCCGAAACGTTTCGGGTAACGGTTTCCGCTCACAGTTACCGCAAAGGAAAAGTGCCATGCCGCCGAACATCACACTCAAGCATCTCGCCAGCCAGCTGGGCCTGTCGGTCACGACGGTCTCGCGGGCACTGGGCGGATTCGAGGATGTCAGCGCCACGACCCGTGAGCGGGTGCAGGCCTACGCCAGTGAAGTGGGCTACAAGCCCAATCAGAGCGCACGCCGCCTGAAAACAGGCCGCACCTCCTCGGTGGGCTACATCATGAACGGCGCCCAGGGCGACTTTCGTGATCAGTTCAACACCCGCCTGCTGGTCGCGCTGGGCCAGGCGCTGCACGACGCCGCACCGGAACATGACCTCATCGTCACCACGGTGCCCGAGGACCGCGACGAGCTGGACACCTACAAGCGCTTCATCGATGGCGGCAAGGTCGATTCCTTCGTGGTGGCCCGTACCCGCATTCAGGACCCGCGCGTCGACTTCCTGCTCGACAGCGGCATCCCCTTCGTCACTCACGGTCGTACCGGCCGCGCCAGCGAGCACGACTGGGTCGACATCAATGCCGCCGACGGCTTCATGCGCGCCACCCGCCATCTGATTGGCCTGGGCCATCGCAACATCCTGTTCCTCAACTTCTTCAGCGACCTCTACACCGCCGTCGAACGTGAGACCGGCTATCTGCAGGCGATGCACGACGCCGGCCTCGCGCCCAGCTCGCGCCATTGCCCGCACGGCTATGCCAGCGCCTATCAGGTCGCCCATGAAGCGCTGTCCGGGGCCAACGCCCCCACCGCCTTCGTGTGTGCCAGCGACATCTTCGCCTACGGCGTGATGGAAGCGGTCAGCGCCTGCGGCCATACACCCGGCGAGGACATCGCCATCATCGGCGCCGATAACCTGCCGCCGCAGATGTACCGCCAGCCCAGCCTCAGCACCCTGGACATCTCGTTCGAGACCGTCAGTCAGGCGCTGATCGAACTGGTGCTGGCACCGCAGGATGGCGCGCCACGCCATCGCTGCTTCGATTACGACCTGCTGCTGCGCGATACCACTGCCTGAGCACACATG
>NZ_CFDJES010000249.1:1264-2594 GCF_983723665.1 Cobetia sp.
CAGAACGTGGTCAGCGTGACGCCAGAAAAACAACACCCGACCGGGGAGACCTCCATGCGCAAGATGCCAACCGCCCTCGCTTTGCTGGCGCTGCTGGGCAGTACGTCCGCCCTCGCTGACATCACCTTCTTCAGCACCCAGGCCAGACCGCTGGAAGAGGCCCAGCAGATGCGCGAGATCGCGCTGGCACCCTACGCCGAGGCCATCAATTACATGCCGCAGGAGACGGGCACCTTCCTGTCGCGTCTCGAGGCGGAGAAGACCAGCCCCGATGGCGCGCTGGATCTGCTCGGCGGGCTGCACGGCGAACTGGGGTCGCTGACGCCCAGCATTCTGGCGCCGCTGGATGACCTGCAAGGCTCGCTTGCGGACGCGGGCATCAGCCAGCAGTACATGACGCTGGGCAAGCTGGGCGGCGACCAGCAGCGCTACATTCCGTGGATGCAGGCGACCTACATCATGGCCGCCAACCGCAAGGCGCTGCCCTACCTGCCCGAAGGCGCTGACCTGAACGCGCTGAGCTATGACGAGCTGCTGGCCTGGGGCCGCAACATGCAGGAGGCCACCGGCAGCCCCAAGCTGGGCTTCCCGGCCGGTCGCAAGGGGCTGATCCACCGCTTCCTGGAAGGCTATCTCTACCCGTCCTTCACCCACTCGGTGGTGCGTGAGTTCCGCAGCGATGACGCCGTGGCCATGTGGCAGAAGTTCCGCGAGATCTGGGCGGTGACCAATCCGCGCTCCACCGCCTACGGCTTCATGCAGGAACCGCTGCTCAATGGCGAGGTGTGGGTCGCCTTCGATCACACCGCGCGCTTGAAGGATGCCTTCAACAAGCAGCCGGATCAGTACGTGGCCTTCCCGGCCCCTGCCGGCCCCAGCGGACGCGGCTACATGCCGGTGGTCGCTGGCCTGGCGGTGCCCGCCAATGCCACGAATCCCGATGCCTCGCGCAAGCTGATCCGCTACCTGATGACGCCGGAAGCCCAGATTCGCACCCTGCGGGCCACCAACTTCTTCCCGGTGGTGGAGGCTGAACTGCCCGATGACCTGCCCGCCAGCATTCGCATGTCCGGCAAGGCGGTCGCGGCCCAGTCCTCCGCCGATGACGCCGTGCTCTCGCTGCTGCCCAGCGGCCTGGGCCAGCAGTCGGGCCTGTTCAACAAGATCTACCGCGATGCCTTCGTGCAGATCGTACTGCGCGACGCCGACATCGAGGAGACGCTGGATATCCTCGCCCCGCGCCTGCAGACGCTGATCAACACATCAGGCGCAGGCTGCTGGCTCCCGGATACGCCCAGCGACGGCCCCTGCCCGGTCAAGTAAGCCGCTG
>NZ_CFDJES010000250.1:0-2577 GCF_983723665.1 Cobetia sp.
CTCAAGGGTGATGATGCCTACGAAGGCACCTTGTTCCGCGAGCGTGACGACAACTATCTCGGAGATATCGTGCATGCCTCGCCGGCGATCGTCGGGCCGCCTTCGGCCAGCTATCGCAATGACATGGAAGTGTCTTCGTACCGCTCCTTCAAGACGCTGTATGAGGAGCGCCAGAACATGATCTACATCGGTGCCAACGACGGCATGCTGCACGCCATCGACATGGAGACCGGTGAAGAGAAGTTCGCCTACATGCCGTATGCCGCCTTCAGCATCGAGAGCGGGCGCGGTATTCGCCAGCTCGCTGATCAGAACTATGTGCACCAGTACTATGTCGATGCCACTCCGGTCGCGCGTGACGTGCATGTCCAGTTGGGGGATGAGGATGCGCCCGGTTGGCACTCGGTCCTGCTGGGTGGGCTGGGCGCTGGTGGCAAGGCGGTCTACATGCTGGATATCACCGATCCTGAAGGCTTCGAGTCATTGGGTGAATCCGACGGCACCTCGCCGGCCGAGATCGTGCAGTGGGAATTCACGCACGAGGACCTCGGCTATACCTTCAGCGATATTCAGGTAGCGCGTCTGGATGACGGCAAGTGGTATGCCATCTTCGGCAATGGCTACAACGCCGACAGCGATGGGCGTGCCAAGTTGTTCATCGTGGACCTGGAAGACCCCGACAACTATGCGCTGCTGGATTCTCAACAGGGCAGCAATGCCGGTGGATCGTGCACCTCTGGCAGCAGTGACTGCAATGGCATGTCGAGCCCTGAGCTGGCCGACGTCGATGCCGATGGCATCACCGACTGGGTCTATGCCGGCGATCTGCATGGCAATGTCTGGGTGTTCGACATGCGCGAGTTCTCGCTGAGCAACATCGGCAGCAGCGAAATGTCGCGTCTGTTCCAGTCATGTGCCGTTGCCTTGAACAGCACGTCATCGACCTGTCCGGCAGCTTCCCGACAGCCCATCACATCGCGGGTAGCCGTGGCACGCAGCGGTGTCTTCAACAGCACCGTCGATACGCCGTACCTGAATGTGTACTGGGGCACCGGGCAATTGCTGACGCTGCAGGATGCGGTCGATACCTCGACGCAATCCTTCTACAGCGTGCTGCATACCGGGTCTTCGACTCGCCGTCATCATGGCCAGCTGGAAAAGCAGAGCTTCTCCAATATCAGCGGCGTGAGTGACGCGCGGACGGTCACGGGGGTAGGCGTCGATTATTCCAATCAGAACAACAATGGTATGCAGTACGGCTGGTACCTGGAGCTACCGGACTCCGGTGAGCGTCTGGTGACCATCCCGGCTGTCCGTGGTGATCTGATTGTCTTCAATACCACCATCCCGGGCTCCAATGGCCCCTGTACTGGCGGTGCCAGTGGTTGGCTGAATGCGCTCAGCTTGCGCAACGGCCTGCAGCCGGTACGCAGTTACAACAATGTGCAGCAGGTCTTTGATTACAACGATGATGGCGAGGTCAACGCGAGCGACAACGTCAATAATCAGGTCGTACTCTCGATCAAGACAGAAGGCGAGCCCACCTCACCGAAATTCCTGGGTGATACCCAGTATGTCGGTCAGGGTGGCACCAATCAGGTGGTCGAAATGGCCATGGACTTCGGGATCGATGGGCTGGAAGGCCGTAGTGCCTGGTATCAGCTGCGCTAGGAGAGAGACCATGAAGACATCACGACTCAAGCTGACTGGTAGTGGACTGATGCTGGCGGCGGGCTTGCTCTTCACGAGCTGGGGCTCCCAGGCCCTGGCGGAAGATGCCCCAATTCCGCTGGTCATGGAGCAGAGCGTCACCGGCGTCATCGACGAGCGAGAGGGGGATCAGCTGCTCGTCGACGACATGGGGTTCGTGCTTCAGCCGGATAGCCGGATACTCAATCGCAATGGGCGCGAGCTGAAGGCCTTCCACCTCACGCCGGGGCAGGAGGTCGAGGTGCGCTTCGACCCACGTGGTGAGCCGAAGCAGGTCATCGACATCACGCTGCTGCGTCGGGGGCGCTGATGATCAGGCGAACAGGGGGGGGGCGGGCACAAGGCGGCTTCGGTCTGCTGGAACTCATGATTGCCGTGGCCATCATCGGCATTCTGGCGGCGATCGCCTATCCCAGCTACCAGGATCAGGTGGAGCGTTCACGTCGCACCGACGCCACCACCGCCTTGCTGGCACTGGCCCAGACCCAGGAGCGCATCATGGCAACCTGCGGTGAATACGCGACGGCCAGCGTGACAGCGGCGACCAGCTGTGGAGATGCGCTTGGAGGCGGTGGCGGTGGTATCGGGCTGGGCCAGGCAGATGCCGTCAGCGAGGAAGGCTTCTACAACCTGGCCGTCGCAGGGGATGCAGACAGCTATACCCTGACTGCCACTGCTACCGGCAGTCAGGCCAATGATGAGGACTGCGCCACCTTTACGCTCACGGAGTTGGGAGTGAAGGGAGCGGCAGTTCTTGAGGACTCGGAAGATACCGATAGCAGTGATTGTTGGTAGGCACTGACAGCCGACATTGCATGGCAAGCGCCTGAAGCCTCGATCTACGATGATCGGGGCTTTTTTTGTCTG
>NZ_CFDJES010000251.1:0-2550 GCF_983723665.1 Cobetia sp.
AGGTCATAGAGTGTCTGTTCTGCTGCCTTAGCCTTGGCCTGCGCTCTGGCGACTTCTTTGTCGGAAGCAGCGCCCACCTTGTTCAGCAACTCGAGCGACTTGGCATTGAGCTGCAGCACACCGGTGCTGACACTTGCGATACCTGCCGTCAACCCTGCTGCCGCTGACTGAACCAACCGGAATACGGCCAGCAGAGAATTGCCCATGAACTGGCCGGTATCGACGACCGACTGCATGGCACCGCCGATCTGATCGCGATGCTCTATGAAGCTGCGCGCCCACTCGCCGCCGGTGCGAATCACACCACCGATGGCCGTGGCGAGGTCATCCAGCAACCCGGGGTTCTCTTCCAGCGCCTGCTCGAAGTCGGCAGACACCTGATTGACCGCCGGCGACAATTCGCCCAACAGGCGATTGCTCAGCCCCTGAACACGGCCTTGCAGGCGGGTGATGGCGGCGTCGGTCGCTTGTAGCTCAGCGATCCTCTCGGGGGACATGATCGCCCCCACTTCGCTGGCCTCTTCCATCAGCGCCCGAAGCTCAGCGGCATTGTTGGCAAGCAGTGGTTGCAGGCGCGTGGCATCGTCTGCCAGTGACTCCAGCAGATTGACCTGAGATGCCTGGGGCAAGTCCTTCATGGCATCGGCCAGCCGCAGCATCATCTCGTCCGGTGCCAGCTCGATCAGCTCCTCTGCCTTGATGCCCAGAGCCTCGAGGGCGTCTTGCGCCTCACCACCGCCATTCTGGTAGGCATCGCCGATCTTGTCGGCCGTGTCCTTGAAGATATTGGCAGTCTTGTCGGCATCGATGCCGGCACGCCGAAAGGCGTACTGATAGCCCTGTAGCGCCTGGGTGGAGATACCCAGCGAACGCGACGTGATATCCAGTTGCTGAGCCATCTCGGCCTGTTGGACGGTGTAACGCGTGGCCCAGCCAGCAGCCAGTGCAGCACCCGCCCCTGCTGCCGTGACAGCACCGGCGGCCCACTGCCTGAGCGTTGCGCCGGCTTTCTTGAAACGGCTTTCGCTGCGCTCGGCAGCCTCACCGGACTCGCGGGCGGCCGCGGCAGTCTCACGCAGGCCAGATGCCAGCGAAGTCACGTCGTCTTCCAGCTCGCGAGATTGGCGGGCCAGGCGCTGCTCTTCATCGGTCAGGTTGTCGATGTCCACACCCGCGGCGTGGGCATCCTGCTGCAGGCGCGTCAGCTTCTGGGCCTGAGCCTCATGACCGGCGGTCGCCTTGTCGGCTGCCGCGCGGGCCTTGTTGAGGGCCTTTTCCTGCTGCTTCAGTTCGCGCTCGACCGGCTTGAGCTCGGCAGTCAGCTGGGCCGCACTGGCACTGGCGTTCTGCCACTCTTCCTTGGCCTCATCCGTCGCTTTACGCTGCTGCTGCAACTCATCACGCAGGCTGCTGAGGCTTTGCGCCTGGGCATCGTAGGCATCCTTCGCCTGCTCCACGGCACCACTGGCCCGCGACAATGCCTGACGCTGCTCGTCGGTGGCGCTGGCGCTCCGGCCGATCTCTGACTTGAGGTCACGCACACGCTGGGCGGCATCACGCCATGCCTGACGGGCGGCGGTGGTGGCGGTCTGGGCGCCCTTGTAGCTGGTCTGCAGCTGGGTCAGCGTCTGGGCCTGGGCGACATGTGCCGCCTTGGCGTCGTCCGCTTCTTGAGTCGCCCGCTGAGTCGCCAGCCGCAGCGAGTCCGCACCGTTGGCGGAATTCTCATACGCAGCCTGCAAGTCATCGGCCTTGCCCACGGCTTCGCGCATGGCAGTCCCGGCGTCATCCACGACCGCCGCGACCTTGTTGATCTGGGTGACCAGCTTCTGTTGCTGGCCGATGGCCGACATCTCTTCGGAGAGGCGCTCGACTTCGGCTGAGGCCTCGCTGCTGTCCTGCCCGAGATTGTCCAGCTCGCTCATCAGCTTGCCGATGTCTTGTAGCCCATCGACCGCGGCCTGAATGCGTAGCTGGATGTCACTCTGATTGGCCATCGTGTCGTGCTCCGGACATGAAAAAGCCCGCCAGATGGCGGGCTAGGTGGTGCAACTCACAGCAGGCAGGCTCAGGCCTTGCCCGCCTTCTTCAGGCGCTCCAGCTGGCGCACCTCGAGGGTGAGGGAGTCGCCGGCGGCATACTCCTTGCCGCCGTGGCGATGCGCCTTCTTGAGCTTGACGCTCACCGAGTCGGTGGGCTTGGCCTCGGTGCCGGACTTGGCCTCAGTGCCAGTCTTGCCTGTAGCGGTCTTGTCGGTCATGGCTCGCTCCCGTTAGCTGTACATGGTGGCGGTGTAGGCGGCGCCCTTGCCGGGCGGCACCACCAGCGAGCCGGACAGCTGCCCGGTGATGAACTCGGTGCCCATCAGCTCGGTGGCCTGATCTGCCGACAACACGGCACGGAAGATCTCGACTCGGGTACGCTTGCCGGTGGCCAGGTTGATGCCATCCACCAGGATGTAACGCGGCTTGGAGATCTCGGTGTCCCCCATCACGCGATGGCCGGTGACCGCCTCGGTGTCGTAATCCACGGTGACATCGCCTGCCGCGG
>NZ_CFDJES010000252.1:0-2501 GCF_983723665.1 Cobetia sp.
CCATAGAAGCTGCCTTCCAGCTGCACGACGATGGTCTCGTCACGCTGGTCGGCACTGAACAGCACTTCATCCCCTGCACGCACATCAGCGCCGCGGAATTCCGTCACCGGCAGATAGCGCGAGATGGGGCCGTCGGGACGTGAGCCACGCAGCAGCACGTGAGAGACACCTGACTTGAGGCGCGCCAGGTTCAGGACGTCTTCGCCACTCAGACGCGAGTCGGTGAGCTCATAGCGATAATCACGCTCGACATCCCCGACCACGCTGATCGCCGGGCCACGCTCCTCGACGACGACGGTATCGCCATCGCGGAACTGCGGACGAGCGATCTCGCCATTGATCAGAAAGTCATAGAGATCGACCGTATTGATGACGCGGCCATTGCGCTTGATCTTGATCTTGCGGTAGCTGCCCAGCGCCTGGTCGATGCCGCCGGCCTGGTCGAGGAAATAGAGCATGGAATCATTCGGGGTACCGGCGTAGCGGCCCGGATTCTTGACATACCCGGTGACGAAGACACCCACCGGCTGCACGCCCTGCAGGTTGGTGTAGACGCTGACGTTCTCGGGATACACCTCTTGAATGGCGCTGCGTACCTTGCCATCCAGCTGGGCATTGGTGGTGCCCTGCACCTTCACCGGACCGATGCCCGGCAGGAAGATGTTGCCCTGCGCATCGACAGGCAGCACGGACTCCATCTCGACCCCACCCCAGACACGCAGGGTGATCTGGTCACCCGGCTTGATGGTGTAGCTGCTGTTGAGGCCATCGGCCATCATGCCGCGGAAACCACCGGTAAAGAGGTTTTCGCCGAACGGCGGCAGGGAATCAGGGTCGGTCTGCGCACGGGAGGTCAGCGGCCCGTAGGTTCCGCTGCGCCAATCAGCACGCGCCTTGTCTTCTACACTATCCGTCTTTTGCGGAATACTGGAGGCTTGGTCATTGCTGGACAGGATGGAACCGCTGTCCAGGCCGGCTGCCATGGCAGGGCTGGCGTTCAGGCACGCTACCGCCACCAGGCACCCGGCCCGGAGCAAGAATCTGGAAATTGTCATCGGGCTAGGCCCCTCGTAGTGCAAAGAAATTCGTGCAAAAAATAGTGCAGCGTCGGTCAGGAATGACAGCGCCGACCAGACCAGCCTGTTTCCTGCAATCGTCATATCACGCCAAGCCCTGTATGGGCCTTTCAGCGAGAAGTTATTGAGAAGTTCCTCAGCGGGCCTCTTCCAGCAGGCCGGTCACCAACCGCTGGGTCACCCAGGTGCCTTCACCAGCCTTACCGTCATTACTGGTCCGGCACGCTAGCTCCTTGCTGGGCAGATCACGCGAATTTGAGACCGTCAGCTCGCGACAGATACGTCCGCTGGCCGCGAAATAGCGCTCATGGGCGACCACTTCGACGTTGCTGCCCCAGGGGCTGGTCGGCACGGCAATCACGCTGCCGGGGGCGGCGCTGTCGAGAAATGACGAGACATCCGCCGGCAATGACGCAGCGCCGGTCAGGTTGGCCAGGTTGGTGCTGCCGGCACCGGTGGATTCCGGATAGGAGGTCGCACAACCGGTAATCGCCAGTGCCAGGCCTGCGACTGCCGCGAGACGCACGACATGCGGCAAGCGCTGTTTGAATCGGGATAAAGTCATATGTGAGTCCTGAAACGGCAAACGCCCCCGCCTTGCGGCGAGGGCTGATCGGCGTGAATGCATCAGCCGATGACGTTGTAGTGCTTGAGCTGATTGACCAGCTTGAGTGCGGTCTGCTCGAGGCTCAGTTCACCCGTGTTGATCTCGATTTCCGGGTTCTCCGGCGCTTCATACGGCGAGCTGATGCCGGTGAAGTCGCTGATCTCACCGGCACGCGCCTTGCGGTACAGGCCCTTGGGATCACGCTCTTCGCAGACGCTGATCGGCGTGTTGACGAAGACTTCGATGAACTCGTCAGTGCCGACCATGTCGCGCACGGTCTGGCGATCGGCCTGGAACGGCGAGATGAAGCTGACCAGGGTGATCATGCCGGCATCGACCATCAGCTTGGCGACTTCGCCGACACGACGGATGTTCTCGGCGCGGTCGTCTTCGCTGAAGCCCAGATCACCACACAGGCCGTGACGCACGTTGTCGCCGTCCAGCAGGTAGGTGTTGTAGCCCATGGCGAACAGCTGACGCTCCAGAGCATTGGCGGCGGTGGACTTGCCGGCACCGGACAGACCGGTGAACCAGATGATGCACGGCTTCTGCTTGTTGCGATCGGCGCGGCGCTGCTTGGTGACCGCCATGTCGTGCCACACGATGTTGCTGGCACTCAGGGTCTCCTTGACCATGCCCGCACCGATGGTGATGTTGGACAGACGGTCAATGAACACGAAGCTGCCGGTATGCGGCGAGCGCTGGTAGCTGTCCATGGCCAGCGGCTGGGTCAGTTCGACCTGCACGCGGGCGATGCCGTTGAGCGGGATGTTCTCCGCTTCGTTGCGCGCCATGGTGTTGACGTCGGTCTGGTGGAT
>NZ_CFDJES010000253.1:0-2381 GCF_983723665.1 Cobetia sp.
TCTGGGTCTGGCGCAGCCGCTGGTACATCTCTTCGGCGGTGGCGTTGGCATCATCCAGCTCGACGATGCCACTGCCACCCGCGGACTCGACTTCCGCGCCCATGCCGATGCGATGCAGACGCTCACGCAGCTCGGCAAGCGGCACCGAGAGGCGACGGCTGATGTGGTGCGTGCGCCAGCTCATGAGAATGAAGAAGGTGAAATAGAACAGGATCAGGCCACCGACCAGCGCCATGCCGACCAGCTGGAAGTTGCGCCCGATCTCGGCGGTACGAAAGAAGACGGCGCTTTCCTCGACCATGCTCAACATGATCCAGCCGTTGCCCGGCAAGCGCTCCCACGCCACCTTGTAGGGTGCACCTGCCACATTGACGCTCTCCAGGCCACGCCGCTGCTCGAGGATACGGGGCGCGAGTCTCTTGAAGACGTCATGGCCTTTCAGCTCCAGCTGGGCGGGCCGAATGACATCCTCTTCCTGGAGGTCATTGGCATCGGGAATCTCCAGCGGCAGCAGCGACAACAACTGCTCACCGGCGCGCGGGACGGCGAGTGAGCGTCCCTCGGCATCGAACAGCATCGCGAAGCCTTGCCAGGGCAGCTCCATCGCCAGCACCTGATTGACGATCACGTCCAGGGTCATGTCGACGCCGGCGACGCCGAGAAACTCGCCTTGCTCGGAATGGAAGGGACTGACGGCCGACGTCATCCAGCCATTGCCGGCCGGGTCTTCGTAGATGTCGGTCCAGATGGTGTTTCGCGAGGGATTTGCCTCTGGCGCGGCCAGATAGAAGAAGGAGAAGTCACGACAGTCGTGGTCGGCTGGCACCAGCGAGGCCAGATCGACATAGGGGAAAAGGCGGACATAGCAGTCGGCCATCGTGACGAAGGACTGCACCACGGCCGAGTGCGAGGACACGACACTGCGCATGATCGGGTCGACCGCCGTCATGCGCAGCGCCATGGGGATGTCCTGCTCGAGACCTGGCAAGGCGGGATAGAAGCCGCTGCCCTGATTGTCCGCCGTCTGCTGACTGGCCCAGACACCGCTGGGCAGGCTTGCGTGACGGGCAACCTCGCGCGCCGCTACCCCGGTACCGGCGTCGCCCATGGCCAGTTCGCCTGCCTGGGCACCGAGCCCGCGCGACAGGTTCTGGACATGCTCCAGTTGCTGGCTGAGTGACTTGGCCTCCCGCAGCATCGCCAGATTGAGCTCACTGCTCGACTGGGATTGCAGGTAATTGAGGTTGGCATCACGAATCTCGTCATTGGACACGAAATACACCGCCACCAGGGCGGTCTCGACCAACAGCAACGGAATCATGGTACTGGTGAAGAGTGCTCGCCAGACCCACTTCTTGATCGTGACGGCGGGTTGCTTCGACTCCGACATGGGCGACTATCCTGAATCCAGCGAGATGACAGGAAGTATGCACTTTCTCTTGCGTTCCAAGAGGCTAATAGCTTCAACGCTTAAACATGACCTAAAGGTCAGACCTTGGTGATACGACTGGGGACAGGCGGCCAAGGCTTTGCTAGGATGCTCGACCCCAAGGAGGCTGCATGCTTTACAACTACGGTTCTATCAATATCGATCACGTCTATCGGGTACCTCACCTGGTACGACCGGGTGAAACCCTGGCGAGTCTCTCCTACCGTCAGGTACTGGGTGGCAAGGGTGCCAACCAGTCGCTCGCGCTTGCGCGCGCCGGAGGCGACGTCACGCACTGGGGCCGCCTTGGCAACAGTGATCGCTGGGCACTTGAGCCGCTGGAAAGCGCCGGTGTCATCACCTCGCAGGTCGAGCTGAGCGCCAGCGCCAGTGGCCACGCCATCATCCAGGTGGACGACCACGCCGAGAACAGCATCATTCTGCATCCGGGTGCCAACCACGGTTTCACCGATGAGCATCTGGCGACGCTGTTCTCCGGCGTGACGCAGGGAGATTGGCTGCTGCTGCAAAATGAGTGCAACGCACTGGGCAAGGTCATCGAGCTGGCACATGCCAAGGGCATGAAAATCGCCTTCAATCCGGCCCCGATGGGTGCTGATGTCCTGCGCCTGCCGCTGGAGCACTGCCAGGTGCTGTTCCTCAATCGCGGTGAAGCGGCACAGCTGGTCGAGCTGGAAGAAAGCGCGCCTGTCGCCACCCTGCTCGCCGCGCTGCACACACGCCTGCCTGACACCGAAGTGGTCATGACCCTGGGTAGTGAAGGCGTCTGCTACCAGCTGGGGGAACAGCGCATCCAGCTGCCGGCGCACCGCGTCAATGCCGTGGACACCACCGCGGCAGGCGACACCTTCATCGGCTATTACCTGGCAAGCCAGATCGAAGGCCAGAGCATCGAGGAAAGCCTGCGTCGTGCCAGCACCGCCTCTGCCCT
>NZ_CFDJES010000254.1:0-2371 GCF_983723665.1 Cobetia sp.
GCACCGAAGCCATATTCGCTCTGCTCACGGCCATAGCCACTGCCTTTGACGCCACCGAAAGGCAGCTGGGCGAAGGGCGTGGTCGGACGGTTGACGAAGCTCATGCCGGCCTGCAGCTGACGAGAGACGCGTTCACCCCGTTCGTCGTCCTTGGCCACCACGGTGCTGCCCAGGCCATAGGGGCAGTCGTTGGCAAGCTCGATGGCATGCGCTTCGTTGTCGGCGACCACCACGGAGGCGACCGGCCCGAACAGTTCTTCATTGAAGGCCGGATTACCCTGGGTGACATTGGTCAGCACCGTCGGCGGATACCAGGCACCGTCGCGATCCGGAATCTCACCACCGCACTCAAGCTTGGCACCTGACTTGATGGCGCGCTGGACCTGGTCATGCAGGCCATCGCGCAGGTCCTTGCGAGACATCGGACCGATATCGACCCCTTCGCTCATCGGATCATCCATGCGCATGTCCTTGACCTTCTCGATCAGACGCTTGGAGAAGTCCTCGGCGAGGGACTTGTCGACGATCAGGCGCTTGGACGCGGCGCAGCTCTGGCCGGTGTTGTCGAAACGCCCGGCGATGGCGAGATCCACCGCACGCTCGATGTCGGCATCATCCAGCACGATCAGTGGGTCGATACCACCCAGCTCCAGTACGCTTGGCTTGAGCGCTGCGCCTGCCTGCTCGGCGACCTTGCGACCCGCCTCTTCACTGCCGGTCAGGGTGACGCCCTGGACAACGGGATCATTGATGATGTCTTCGATCATCTCCGAGCCCACCGGCAACCAGGTGAAGATACCCTCTTCAAAGTCGGCCTTGTGGAACAGCTGGGTGATCAGATCGGCGCAGCCCGGGACATTGGAGGCGTGCTTCATCAGGCAGACATTGCCGCCCGCCAGGGCCGGAGCCGCGAAACGGATGACCTGATAGAGCGGATAGTTCCACGGCATCACGCCGAGGACGGCGCCGATGGGGTCCTTGACGATCTTGGCACGCACGGCACCATCGACATCACGCTGCTCGGTTTCCATCAGCTTGGGCAGGTTGTCGGCATAGAAGCGCGCGATGCTGGAGGAAATCTGCGTCTCGCTGATGCCCTGATCATAGGGCTTGCCCATCTCATGAGCGATCTGCGTGGCAATTTCCTTCTGATGCTCATCGATCAGGTCCGCCAGAACGGTGAGGCGCTGCGCACGATCCTGCACGGTGGTCTGGCTGAAGCTCGAGTACGCCTTGTGCGTCTGCTCCAGTTTCTGCTGAACCTCTTCCTTGCTCAGCATGGCGTATTCCTTGAGAACCTTGTCATTGGCCGGGTTGGATGCGGTCAGTGTCTTGTTGCTCATCTTGCCTCCCTGGTGGGTGCTGGTTCAGCAAGTGACTGAATGGGGATCGCGAGGGATCGAGATCGGCCCTTGAGCCAGTCACTTCATTGGCTACACACCAGGACTTGGCGATATTGCCTGAGATCTTCAAGGGGCTGGGGGCTATTGCGTCGGGTCACCTCAGTGTTGCCATATGAGCACGCTGTTGTCCATTGAAAAGCCACAGGTGTCATCAGTGGTCGATCGCGAAGCGGTCAAATGTGAACCTGCCGAACAGGCTGCCAGCATGCGACAATGGGCGTCTGACGTCCGTGCGGGGCCAAGCTTGCCGCGTGCCGGGCCATCAACATGAGTGCAAGCGTCACAAGGAAGAGGAAGTCAGCGTGTTCAACAATATTCTGGTGGTATGTACCGGCAATATCTGTCGCAGTCCGGTCGGCGAGTCACTGCTGAAGCAGGCGTTGCCTGGCAAGACGGTGCACTCGGCGGGTGTGGGCGCACTGGTCGATCACCCGGTCGAACCCACGGCAGCACGCTTCGCCGTCGAGTCAGGGCTCGAGGTAGATGAGCATCGAGCGCGCCAGGTGTCGGTCGAGATGCTGACGGCTGCAGACCTGATTCTGGTCATGAGCGATGGCCATCGCCGCGCCATCAACCAGATGGCACCGCAGGTCAGTGGCAAGACGATGCTGTTCGGCCGCTGGCTGGCTGGCGGCCAGGGGGAAGAGATTCCCGATCCCTATCGCAAGAGCGAAGAGGCCTTCCGCCATGCGCACCAGAAGCTGGTGGAAGCGGCTGCGCTGTGGGTCAAGAAACTGATGTAATCAATATTCTGTTTTTAAAAATATTTTATGGATTTTCCCCGCCGAGCATCGCGTGGAGCAGCTGGGCTGGTGTCGCTCCGCCAGTGGTCTGGATCGCAGGCTGCTGCAGGATAGCCCAGTGGTGCAGGCTGATCTGGACGTGCAGCGCCAACGGGGCCGCGCGCTGCAAGCCGAGCAGGCGACCGGTCAGCTGGAGGCGGCATTCGCCGGCAAGGTGCACTCGCT
>NZ_CFDJES010000255.1:0-2347 GCF_983723665.1 Cobetia sp.
ATCTGGGCAGCATGCAGTGGCATCAGGCCCGCGCTGCCAAATATCTGACACTGGCAGGAGGTGAGGCATGAGTCTGCATGCGATGAGTTGGGCGCGTGAGGTGATGCCCGAGATGCCGGAGTCGATCAAGGCGGGGCCGCGCCTGTTGCTGCTGCTGATGGCCGATTACGCGAACGAGCAGGGCGTGTGCTGGCCGTCCGTTCGTCGCCTGGCGGATGAGATGGCCTGTTCACGCAGCACGGTCCAGCGCGCGATTGAGGCGCTGGTCGAGCACGGGGTCATGACGGTGGTGGCCCGCAAGACGCCGACCGGCCGCCAGACCTCGAACTTCTACCGCCTCGCCATGGGCAATGATCAGCAGCAACCGCAAGCCGCCGATGAGCCGTCACCGGAAGAGCTCGAGGCGCTGATGGCGGGTAGCGATGAGGAAGAAGTGCCTGCTGAGCCTGCCACCTCACCTGCCCAAGCCGAGCACCCGATCTTCGCCAATGCGGCCCAGCAGGCAGACAACGGCCAGCCGCCAGTGCCTGCCGGCGCCCGTCAGGTGCCGATGACGTTGGACTGGCAGCCGGATGCGACGCACTGGCAGACGGAGACCCTGCGCCGTGGCGACCCGAGCCTGACATGGGATCAGGGCGAGCTGGCGGACTTCACCGCGCACTTCGCGGATCAGCCCGGACGGAGGCACTCGCATCATGCCTGGTGCGCCAAGTTCGCGGGCTGGGTGAGTGAGAACCGCAAGCGAGAGGCGGCCCGTCAGGCCCGCATGAGTCAGAACGCCAATACATCGAACAACACTGCACGCAACGCTGGAGGCACCCATGGAAGCCGTCGCTCAACTGGTCCAATCCGTAACTCGAAACTCTCAGCCGCTGAAGGGCGTGCACTCATTGAGCAGCGCCGCCGTGAACAAGCCGAAGGCCAGCCGCCGTCCGGCGACGTCATCGATGGCGAGTGGCTGTGATGACCTGCCACGGGTGAGCCAGAAAGCGGTGGATGCGCTGTTCGATCGCTTGGCCCAGCTGCATGGCGCCCACTGGCATCGCCGTTGCCGTGAGATGGGGTGGGGCACTGAAGAGAATGGCCAGTGGGTGAGCTGTGACGTGGAAGGTGAGTGGCTGGCGGCCCTGAGCCACCTGAGCGCCCAGCACCTGCGCTGTGGCTTGCAGGCCGAGAAGGCCCGCACGGCCAAGTCGCTCCAGCAGCGTGGCAACGCCTTCCCGCCGGACAGCGCCATGCAGTTCGCCGAGCTATGCCAGATGACACCCGAGGGGCTGGGCCTGCCGGACTTCGATACCGCCTGGCAGGCATTGCAGGACCACGCCTTCACCGGCAAGCCGTATCCGCATGAGGCCATCGCCGCCGCGGGCGAGCACATGGATCTTCACGGCATGGCCTCGGCCAGCTATCAGCGCATGGACAAGCACGAACGTGCCTTCCGCGTGTACTACCAGCAGGTGGTGGAGCGCTTCGCCCGGGGTGATGACCTCAAACCGCAAGCAGCGATTGGACATGACGGCCAGCTGTCGCCGGCAGAACGTGCCGCCATGGCGGGCCAGGCCCGCGCTCAGCAGCAAGCCGAGGCCTCTGGTCTGCCTCATACCATGAATGCCGATCAGGGGATGCGTTCCCTGCGTGCCGCACTGAAAGGAGCTTGACCCATGAACGATATCGTAATTGCTGGAGAAGCTGGCGAGCTGCTGACTACCACGGCGGCAATCGCTGAAGGTGTTGAGCGCGACCATGCTTCGGTTATCCGACTGGTGCGTGACAACTTGGAAGACCTTGAGGACTTCGGAAGGGTCGGATTTGAGATCCAACCCTTGGCGACACCCGGTGGTACTCAGCGCCGCGAGGTGGCCAGCTTGAATGAGCCCCAAGCAACCCTTCTGCTGACGTTCATGCGTAATAGCGACATCGTGCGCTCATTCAAGAAGCGCTTGGTGCGCACTTTCTACGAAATGCGTGATCAGGTGCGGGCTTTATCAGTGACCCCGGCACCGGTAGACCCCACCACGGACATCTCCCGCGCTTCGGCCATCGCCAGCGCGCTTGATGGCGCTGCCCGGGCATTCGGCTTTGACGACAACATGCGCTTGCTGTCGGTGAATCAGGCCGTGCAGAAGCGTACCGGCATCAACCTTCTGGAAGAGCTGGGGGCGACCCACCTGCTGAGCCCGATGAACGAGCGCTACTTGACCCCGACTGAGCTGGGTATGCCGTTGGACATGAGCGCGATCGCCATCAACCGCCTGCTGCGCGACAAGGGCTTCCAGCGTCAGGAGCGTGACGGCAAGGGCAAGGCGTACTGGGTGATGACTGAGGCAGGCCGCCAGTCAGGTGGCCG
>NZ_CFDJES010000256.1:0-2335 GCF_983723665.1 Cobetia sp.
CCGCTATGGCGAGCGCTTCGCCATCAATGTCGCCGAGTGGCGTCTGCTGGCCTGGTTGAGCCGCGGCGTGCCGATGACCGCGCGGGAAATCAGCCTGCGCACCCACATGGACAAGGTACGCGTCTCGCGCGCCGTCAAATCACTGGAGAGCCGTGAACTGATCCTGCGTCGCCCGAGCGAGCAGGACCAGCGTGCGCAGTTGCTCGTTCTCACCGCCGAGGGAGAGGCCATGCTCGCCGAGCTGATTCCCGAAGCGCGGCGTTTCGAGGATGAGCTGCTCGGCGCCGTCAATGCACGCCAATACCGTGATCTGCTGCTCACCATGCAGACTCTGGAGCGACAACTGGATCAACTGCTGGGCAGCGACTGATTCAGGCATGCAAGGCGCTCGTCAACAGGATGACAGGGGATTTTCTGGCCGCCATTTCGCGCGATGTACAATTATGGTATAGGTTATGTAATGATTTTAAGGAGCCTTGCCAGCATGCATCGCAAACCGCCCCTGCCCAGCAAACTATGTCAGACCTGCCAGCGCCCCTTCACATGGCGCAAAAAGTGGCAGGACTGTTGGGACGACGTACGCCATTGCAGTCAGCGCTGTCGTCGCAACGCACGCCAGCTGGCACGGGAGGCGCGCGATGACGTCCACTGACCTCTGGCTGGTATGGTTGAACGAGGACCTGCGCTTGGATGACAACCCGTTGTGGCAGGCCGCACTCGAGGAGAGAGCCTCGCACCTGCTGGTCGTGCACGTGGTGGCGGAGACAACCTTTCAGCCCTTCGGCAGCGTCAGTGCCGGAGAGTCACGCCTGCAGCCGCTCAGCATGGGGCGACAACACGCCCTGCTCGAAAGTCTGGAATCGCTGCGCACGCGACTTCAGGCGCTGGGAAGTGACCTTCTGATCCTCCACGGCGAAGCGGCACGACTGATTCCGCAGCTGGCAAGGCAATATGGCTGTCGGGGCGTCATCACGCGCCGCGCCACGGGCTTGGTGGAACAACGCCAGCAACGCGCGGTGGCAAGCCAGTGTCGCCTGCGGCAATTGAACAGCGGTTTGCTGCTGGACGAAAACGAGCTGCCGGAACCACTCACCGCACTCCCCGAGAGTTTCAGTGCCTTCCGGCGCAAGCTGGAGAAGGCTCGCCCGAGCCTCCCCGACATGCCCGCCCCACTGGACGCGCCATCCACGCTTCCCGGTTGGCCAGAGGCCGCCCCTCGAGGCTTTCAGGACGCGGCTAAGCACCTGCTCAAGGCTCGCCACTGGCAGGCCGACTCCCGCGGCGAGTACCCCTTTGCCCTTGGAGAGCCCGCCGGCTTGCAGCGCCTGCAGGATTACTTGGACCCGGCCTTCGCCGGCCAGTACAAGACCACCCGCAATCGCCTCAGCGGCGCAGGTTTCTCGACCCGCTTCTCCGTGTGGCTGGCACTGGGCTGTCTGTCGCCGCGACGAATACTGGACGCGCTGCACCGCTTTCAGACCACGCTGCCCGAGCACTGCGCGCATCCGCAGGCAGCTTTCAAGGACAGCGACTGGATCCGCGTCGAGCTGTTATGGCGCGAATACTTCCACTGGGATGCACGGCGGCTGGGCAGACACACCTTCACGGGCGAGTCCCCAGGCCACGACGCGGCTCAGCCGCAAAGCCACGAGCTGGCGTCGGAAGCGCTTGAACGCTGGCAGAGCGGAATGACCGGGGTGCCGTGGGTCGATGCCGGCATGCGCGAACTGGCGGCTACCGGCTGGCTGAGCAACCGGATGCGCCAGAACGTGGCGAGCTTTCTGGTCAAGGACCTTGGCGTGGACTGGCGCCAGGGAGCGGCCTGGTTCGAGCATCAGCTACTGGATCACGACGTCGCCTCCAACTGGGGCAACTGGCGCTATCTGGCGGGTATCGGACGTGACCCGCGCGGGGATCGGCACTTCAACATGATGAAACAGGCACGCCAGCATGACCCTCTCGGCCATTACGTCAGCCGCTGGATACCGGAGCTTGCGACACTGCCCGCCGGCATGCAGCGCCATGCACCTTGGCTCGCCTGGTCAAGCAGCGCCGGGCGCGACAGATCAGCGAATCACTACCCGCGCCAGCCTCTCACGCATGTCGAGAGTTGGGAGGCCCATCTGGCCGACATCACACCGACACGCGTGACGCCCTGGCTGAGTGGCTCCTTCGAGCGAGGCTGACAAGCGTTGAACCACGAAGAGAGCGCCACAAAACGGATACAACGAAGAGGGTGCAACGCAGAGGAAGCGACGCAGGTGATTCCATGGCGCCTTGGCGCTAACTGGCCGTCAGGGCTGCACTTTATGAGCCTTATTCACTATCATGGCCG
>NZ_CFDJES010000257.1:0-2317 GCF_983723665.1 Cobetia sp.
ACTTCAGCGAGCAGTGACATTGAGACGTGCCTCCAGGTGGCGAGCCAGCCGCGACAGCGGATAGCACATGGCGAAATACAGCAACGCGACCAGCGCGAAGACGGTGAAGGGTTCCAGGGTGGCGTTGTTGAGCATGGTGCCGGCCTTGGTCAGCTCGACGAAGCCGATCACCGAGGCAAGCGCGGTGCCCTTGATGATCTGCACCGAGAAGCCGACGGTCGGCGCGATGGCCATGCGCAGCGCCTGCGGCAGGATGATGTGACGCATGGTCTTCAGGTAGCCGAGCCCCAGCACCCGCGCCCCTTCCCACTGCCCCTTGGGCACCGCCTCGACACAGCCGCGCCAGATGTCATGCAGGAAGGCACTGCTGAACAGCGTCAGCGCCACGGCCGCCGCCGTCCAGGCCGAGACATCCAGCCCGAAGACCGCCACGCCGAAGAAGGCCAGGAACAGCTGCATCAACAGCGGCGTGCCCTGGAACAGCTCGGTATAGAGACGACAGAAGAGCGCCGCCCCCGGCCAGCGGGTCAGGCGCAGAAAGGTCAGCGCCAGCCCGACCAGACTGCCGCCGATGAAGGCGATCAGGGACAGCGCCAGTGTCCAGCGCGCCGCCAGCAACAGGTTGCGCAGAATGTCCCACAGCGTGAAGTCGATCATGAGTGGGCCTCTTTCAGGACATGGGAAGACAGACAGCTGCGCGGGGCGGGCGTCAGGTGGCGAAAGCCGAACAGGCGACGCCCGATGCGGTTGAGCAAGGCGCGCATCGCGATGGCCAACAGCAGGTACATGCCTGCCGTCACCACGTAGCTCTCGAAGCTCAGGAAGGTACGTGACTGGATGAAGTTGGCCGCGAAGGTCAGGTCCGCCACGCTGATCTGGGAGACCACGGCGGAACCCAGCATCACGATCACGCACTGGCTGGTCAGCGCCGGATACATGCGTTCCAGCGCCGGCATCAGCACCACATGGCGATAGCTCTGCCAGCGGGTAAGCCCCAGTGCCCGCCCGGCTTCCCACTGGCCGCGACCGGTGGCATCGACCCCGGCACGCAGGATTTCACTGCTGTAGGCCGCCAGGTTGAGTGTCATCGCGATTACAGCGGCCATCTCGGCACTGAGTGACAGTCCCAGCGCCGGCAGACCGAAGAAGATGAAGAACAGCTGGACGATGAAAGGCGTGTTGCGCAGCAGCTCCACCAGCATGCCCAGCAGCCGGCTGAAGAGGCTGGTCGGCGCACGATGGCGCTGCCAGACACACATCACCGCGCCGAGTATCCCCAACGTGGTGGTCAGCGCCGTCAGCCAGACCGTCGTCATCAGCCCGGCCATCAGGTCGGGCAGATACGGCAACAGGCGCGGGAAATCCGGGAGATAGTTCATCGATCAAGCCTCACGGGCAAAGGGATCAGACGTGTGACGTCTCGATTCAGGCATCCAGTGACGGCAGCGGCGCCTTGAACCAGGTCTCGGAGAGCGTATTGAGCGTGCCATCCTCGATTCCCTGGGCGATCAGCTCATTCACGCGCGCCTTGAGCGCCGGCGTGTCATGACGCATGCCCACATAGCAGGGAGAATTCTTGAGCGGCAGCACGCTGACCGGCACGCGGGCAGGATTGCGCTCGGCGATGGCGGCGGTGACGAGATTGCCGGTGGCGATCATCTCGACCTGCCCTGACAGGAAGGCCGACAAGGTCGTGTTGTTGTCTTCGAAGCGCTTCACGGTGGTCGATTCCGGTGCCACCTTGCTGAGCTCCATGTCTTCCACCGAGCCACGTGTCACGCCGATGGTCTTCTCGCTCAGTCCTTGCGCGGAGTCCACCTCACTGCCCTTCTCGCCGAACACGCCGAGGAAGAACGGCGCATAGGCATCGGAGAAATCGATCGCCTTCTCACGCTCGGGATTCTTGCCCAGGCTCGAGATCACCAGATCGACCTTGCGGGTCTGCAGGTAAGGGATGCGATTGGCCGAGGTGACCGGCACCAGCTCAAGCTTCACGTCCATCTCGTCTGCCAGATAGCGCGCCATGTCGATATCGTAGCCACGCGGCTTGAGGTCCGGGCCGACCGAGCCGAAGGGCGGGAAGTCCTGGGGCACCGCCACTTTCAACACCCCGCTATCTTTGATGTCACTCAGTGCATCCGCGTGTGCGCTCAGGGCGGTGGACGCCAACGTGCCCCACAGGGCCAGCAATATTCCCTTGCGGACCCAGTTGCCAAGACGCTGCTTGTTGCCTGTCCGTGTGGCGCGCTGCTGGGCCTTGCTCTCGTGACGCTTGCTCATCGGTCGACTCCGGTATCCGTCAATGCCAGGCGCTGAT
>NZ_CFDJES010000258.1:0-2308 GCF_983723665.1 Cobetia sp.
ACTGGCGCGGGCGGCGCGTCCTGAGCGGACAGATCGATTCCCCTCACCTCGGCGCCTATCGGCTCCAGCGGTGTGATGCTGCCGCCGAATTGCTGGATGACAGCCACCTGTGCCGGGTCGAACGGAACGCCCGGTGCTGACTCGGCTACCTCAGTGCGTGTTGGATTCGCCATGACACTGACCTCCTGTCGCGGCTCCCACGCTGGCGAGACGCTGATGTGTCATCAGGCCGCGCTATCGCTGCGCGACGACACTCGCGGCTCACAGACTCTCGGCGTGGGATGAATGTATCAGCATTCTCGCAAACACATTCCCGTGCGCCAAACCTCGCCCCATCTCATCCCGAACGCCGCGAGTTACCTATCAGGATGACGCTGGTGCATCACGTCACTCGTATTTCTTCTGCCAACTCTTCACGGCGATCCGCTCCTTGAGCAGATCCAGCATGTCGATCAGCACCTGCTCGGTGATCTGCTCCGTCCTCGGGTCAGTGCGCGACCAAGCATCGAAACCACTCTCTGCCAGGTGCCCCACCAGCGCCGAGAACTCCTTGGAACGCAGGCCGACCAGCGCTTCATCGACGAGATGGCAGGCCAGATCCGACAGCGAGCTTTCCAGCCCTTTCGTAAGCTGGGTGCCCATGGGCAGGCGCGAGACACGCTGAAGCTCCGGACTCTCGGCGAGGGTGCGACTGACCAGGCCCCGCACATAGCGCAGGGTATCGTCGCGATTCTGGGTATAGACATCCCCCGCCATGGTCTCGAGGCGCTGGGTAATTTCACGGATCAAGGCCTGCTTGCGAGGCTCCACGACACGCTCGATCACCGAAGATGAGAGGTCATCGCTGTCGCGCAACTGCTGCTGGACGTTATCGAGCATGCGCAGGGAGATACGGTCCGTCAGCTCCTCCAGCAGAATATCGAGATACTTGGCCGCCACCCCGTAGAGGTACCAGCGGCGAACATCGATCAAGCCGAGACGTTGCAGGCGGAACAACAGCGAGATCACACGCAACACACGCAACAGGCGGAAGCCGCTCAGCGGGATACACCCCAGCACGTCATACCAGTGCACGAAGGGGTAGAAGAACCAGCGGTGGTATCGCCGCTCCGCGATGGCCACTGCCCATCCCGCCAGCACATCCAGCAGGAAGACGGCGACGAACGCCAGATCGATGGAGAGGAAATTGGCGTGGATGTTCTTCTCATAGGCCGCATGCAACCCGGGTGTCACGGCCTCGAAGGCCGTGTTCAGCGGGGGAATCAGGAAGAGGCTATCGAACAGCAGCAATGCCAGATTGGCGATCACGAGCACGATGATGAACAGATCCCACCACAGATGTATCCGCTCCCTGGCGGACGAGGGCGTGCGGGTGGCTGGCATGACAACTCCTTGGCGATTGTTTCAGAATGCGTAACGGGTCTTCCTGACTCAGCCTACAACGCTTCAGATGACCACGCTGGCGATGACCGAGCATCAGCTGACCACACTGGCGATGACGCTATCTGCGAGGGCTTGCAGCGCTACCGGAGCCCAGCCCCGAATCGCCGTAGACACCCTATTAGTGAGGGAGACACCCGCATGAAACAAGCGCAAGTGATGACATGGGCCGCCGTGATGAGCGCAGCACTCACCCTGGGCGGCTGCGCAGGCGCTCAATCCTCTGAGGATTATCAAGGTGTCGACGAGCCACTGGAGAACACCTATTGGAAGCTGGTGACACTCGACAACCAGCCAACACCCGTGGTGGAAGGCAAGCGTGAAGCCCATATCGTCTTACATACACAAGACTCGCGAGTAGCCGGCTCCACCGGCTGCAATCGCCTGATGGGGGAATATCACCATGATGCGCAAGAACTCGGCTTCGGCCGCCTGGCCATCACGCGAATGGCATGTCCCGGTGAAGTAGCAACGCTCGAACGCGATTTCCTCGCGACACTCAATGACGTGTCGGGCTGGCAGATAGAAGGCAAGACACTGACGCTGATGGATGCACAAGGGGCGTCGCGTGCCCGTTTCCAGACAGTCCATCTCTATTGAGGACTCACAAGCTCCAGTGACAAGGTGTCGGGACGAGAAGAAATGCTTGCACTGCTTCATCGCGCCTGAATCACTCGTCCCGCTCCGGTCTTTTTGCGACATCCACGCCGCAGGGTATTCCCCATCTCGCATCTTCGGACTGCCGGGAGCATGAAGGGACTCACCTCGGCTACGCCTTTATCAGACGGCGAATTGTTTCTGGTAAAGGTCTATACCTGTAGTGGCACAGTGAATCTGGCCACCTGACTTTGAGTGTATGATGGCTCAC
>NZ_CFDJES010000259.1:0-2248 GCF_983723665.1 Cobetia sp.
TCGCGGCTCAGAGGCCCGGAATGCCGATCGGGCCGGGCATGTCAGGAATCGGCGAGCAGCCACTCAGCATCAGCAGGCCGGCAGTGGCGGAGATGGCGGTCAGCAGCAGTAGTCGACGAGGCATAAAGGCTCCGATGAAGGTGGGGAATGGCATGCAGCTGTCAGCAGGATCGTGATTGTCATCCTTGCATATTCGAAGTCGCTGATCGATAGGTGTCGACAACCACTAGCCACGCCCGTCCGCTGTTCCGTATGCTCATTGATGACAAGAACAGGAATCTTCGCCATGAATGAGCATATCGATACGTTGGACCCCGCCATCCTCTGGCGTCATTTCCGCACTCTGTGCAATATCCCGCGCCCGTCCGGGCATGAAGCCGCGCTGGTGGCCTATCTGATCGACTGGGCCGAAGCGCGTGGTCTCGCCCATGATCGCGACGCTTTCGGCAACCTGCGTCTGCGCAAGCCCGCCACCCCCGGCCACGAGAGCGCAGCGGGCATCGTGCTGCAGGGCCATCTCGACATGGTCGCCCAGGCGGCCAGCGACAGTGATCACGACTTCACGCGTGATTCCCTCGACACCTATCTGGAAGACGGCTGGCTCAAGGCGCGCGGCACCACTCTGGGGGCCGACAACGGTCTCGGCGTCGCGGCGGCGCTGGCCGTTCTCGAAGACGACAGCCTCGTGCACGGTCCGCTGGAAGCGCTGTTCACCCTCGAGGAGGAAACCTCGATGGGCGGCGCGCTGAATCTGGCCGAGAACTGGCTGGAAGGGCGCTACCTGCTCAACCTGGATTCGGAAGACCGCGGACAGGTCTATATCGGCTGTGCCGGTGGCGCGGACATCAATGTCGCCCACGAGTTTGCCACCTCGTCGCTGAAGGATGCCGAAGCGGAGCTGGAGCTGACCATCGGCGGCCTGGTCGGCGGCCATTCCGGGCTCGATATCCATCGTGGGCGCGGCAATGCCAATCGCCTGATGTCACGCGCGCTGGTCGCGCTGGCCGAGTTCAAGCCGCGTCTGGTCAGCTGGTCTGGCGGTACGCTGCGCAATGCCTTGCCGCGTGAGGCCACGGTCGGCGTGGTGATCTATGACGAGCGCGTCGCCGCCGCGCGCCAGCGCCTCGCGGACTTCGAGGCCCAGATTCGCGATGAGCTGCGCGAGACGGACCCGGATGTCTCGCTCAGCGTGACCCGCGGCAACGCCGAGAACGCGCTGTCCGTCGAGGACACCCAGCGCCTGGTCGCGGTGCTGGATGCCGCGCCCTACGGGGTCGAGCGCATGAGCGCGGCGGTGGAAGGCGTGGTGGAAACCTCCAACAACCTCGGCGTGGTGCAGCTGCGCGAGGGGCGCTTCCATCTCTGCGCGCTGGTGCGTTCGCTGCGCGATGATGCCGTGACCATGATGGAGCAACGCATTCGTGGGCTCTTTGCGCTGATCGGCGCGACCACCGTGGCCGAGAATGCCTATCCGGGCTGGCAGCCGGCGCCGGATGCGCAGCTGCTGGCGCGCTTCTGCAGCCTGCACGAGAGCGTCACCGGCCGTGCGCCGGAGATCAAGGTCATCCATGCCGGACTCGAGTGCGGCATCCTGGGGGCCAAGTATCCCCAGCTCGAGATGATCTCCTTCGGGCCGCTGATTCGCGGTGCCCACTCGCCCAGCGAGCGGGTCGAGGTCGAGTCGGTCGGTGAATTCTGGCAGGTGCTCAAGGGACTGATCACCGAACTCGCCGAGCCTGCCAAGGCCGCTTGATCAACTCTCAGGCAAGACTCGTCACGTAGACGAACGACGCCCCCGCAGGTCAGCCTGCGGGGGCGTCGTCATCTCTGGGCATCAGGCGCTGGCATGGCCTGCTGAGAGTGAGCAAGCTCAGTTGATATTGATGCGGATCGCCGGAATGCCGATGCTCACGCCGTTATGGTAGCGGCGGATGCCATGCCGACCGGAGTCATGGTTCTGGTAGTAGTACGGGCGGTAGCGGTCGTGCTCAAGACGCCCATGCTGATAGTAGCGGCGCTTGGGGACATGGCGACGGATGTCATGACGAGAATGCTGACGCGAGTGATGGCGCTCCACGCGCGGTTCGTCGAACATCCTGAGATGGCGGCGCTTGATCGCCTCGTGGCGACTGTGCGGGGTGCTGTGGCGCTCGCCGTGCTGGCCCTGCGCGCGATGGCGATCATCCGCGGCGACCAGCGTCGGCGTGGCGAGCATCAGCGTCAGTCCCAGCAGCAGGGAAGGCAGCAG
>NZ_CFDJES010000260.1:0-2221 GCF_983723665.1 Cobetia sp.
CGATCGAACCGATAGGGAAAGGCGCGCGTCTTGGCCGCCTTCTGTTCATCGACATGACGCTGGCAGGCAAGGCGGACCCACTTGCAAGCGGGTATCCGGCCAGCCACCACGTCCCGAGCGTACTTGTTCGCAGCATTGACGTTGGGATAGCTGGCCATTGAGTGTCATCGCTTGTTGCCACCCAGCAGCTCGGCGAAGGGGTTGGCGGCATCCTTGGACCCGGGCACGGCCAGGCGTGCTCGGCTGGATGGGTCGAGTCCGAGTGCGCTGCCGAATGTCGTCATCTGGCGGGCTGCCTCATTCTTCGCGGTCAGAGCTGGGTTCTTGATGGGGGCACCGGTGGCAGGGCTTTCCAGCACCAGGCCGCATTGCTGGATCTCGACCACGGCCTGCCGCCAGGTGGCGTAGGCATCGCAGTAGGCCTCGAGCTGATGCAGGTCAGAGCGTGTCAGGATCTTGGAGCCGACCAACCAGGGCGCGAGCTTGTCCCAGGCATCACGGCCGATCTCGCACAGCCAGTCGGGTGCCGGCGGGGCTTCATCGAGCGCATCGCCCTCGGGCTCGTCATGGTTGATGGCCCGCTTGCCGGCGTTGCCCTGCACCGCCTTCAAGTGGCTTGGTTTGGGCTTGCGACCTCGTGTCATCTGAGAATCCTTCGCGCTAGGCTGATTTTTCAATTTCGCGGGTGTGAAAAAAAAACGTAACGGAACGGTGGCCGGCCCCAAAGGTGGTAGAGATTGCCCCCCCTCCCCCCTCTCAGGGCCTGTCGTGGTTGCCTGATTTGGCCAGCAGCGCCTCGCTTGCCGTCTTGGCCTGATGGCAGACCTTGCAGATCGCCTCGAGGTTATCAGGGGCGTCTGTGCCGCCCTGAGCCTTACCCACAATGTGATCAACTTCAGTGGCTGGCGTGATGCGATTTACGCGCTCGCATGGCTGGCAGAGGTAGCGATCACGCTTGAGAATTCCGCTTCGCAGTCGTCGCCAAGGCCGACCGCCTCTGCCTTGCCCACCTCGCTTGCTCTTGCCCCAGTTGATGGCTCGATCGGCATGCGCTTCGCAGTACCCATGAGAGGCAGTCGTCTTGCCACCACACATGGGCGCCCTGCAGGGTCGTGGTGGCTTGATAGGCATACAAAGACCTCTACATGAAAGTCGATAGGTATTTTTATTCTTATTGATGCAACTAATTTAGTGCACCAAGATTAACAAGACATATCTACACAAAGAGAGGCCGAGATGACGGCTCCTAGCAGCATCCGCGTGGTCGCTAGAGGCAACCAGTGGGCCGTGAAGCGAGAGGGGAAAACGCTGTGTATCAGATGTTTTACAACACAATACGATGCGATTGATTACGCACGCGCCCTCGCGGCCCGACTGAGAACCAAGCTCGTGATTGAAGCAAGAGGCGGAAACATTGTTGATAAATACTCACCATTACTACAGTAAGAACTACACATATATCGATCACAGGAGCCTTTCATGATGCTCGAGCTATATCTCTACCGCTGCACTGACGGCTGGGCAGTACGTCGTGAGCTCGAGGATATGCCGCACAAGACATTCAAGCAGGAAGCCGAAGCCCGTGAGTACGCAGAGGCTCTCGCCCATATCAAGGGATACAAGCTCTATGTCATCCGCGACGGAGGCACTGGGCGAGACCGCGTGCTGTGACCAGGGCAAGGGAGTGATCATGAGTCGATGGGTAACGCCATCTGGAGCTCTTGCCGCCAGTAGTCAGCGCGAGACTCCAGCGCCGGCTTGACCCACCGATGGCTGGCCAGCTCGCGACCGGCAAGGCTGCCCTTGGCATTCTGGTCATCCAGTGCGCGACAGGCCTTCTCGAACTCTTGCATAGCGCTCAGCTCACCGCGCATCAACGCATCGATGCGTAGGTCACACCATGCGGCAAAGTCATCATCCAACCATCGCGCGAAGGCCACCGCTAGCTTGGGATGCAGCCATGTGCCTTGTAGCAAGCCGCCTCTTCGGGTGATCACGAGACCGAAGTCCGATTTTCGGACATCGGTCCTCCCCATCGCTCTAGCCAAGGCAGCGATATAGCTTTGGGTTCGCGGAAGCTCCAGCCATTTGGCCGGCCTCTTGCCAAAGCGCTTGGCAATGTCAGTAGCATTGATCCAGCAATCTGTGTTGAAGCGGACCGACTGGCCTTCGTAGTCGAGCGGAATAACGTTTGTCATCGGTAGAGCCTTTTAGAGATAGA
>NZ_CFDJES010000261.1:0-2204 GCF_983723665.1 Cobetia sp.
TCCAGCTTCGCCTTCCGTGTCGCCCCCGATGGTGACGAGTGGGGCGAGGACGAGCACGGCGTGATCGTGCGCACCATCCACCGATTCAGCCGCCTGCTGGATGTGTCCCCCGTGACCTATCCGGCTTACCCCGATGCGGGCGCCGCCAAGCGGTCGCTCCAAGCCCGTTGCGATGAACTCCGAGAGATCACGCAGCGTGCCGTCAATCAGCGCCGCGCCCGCGAGCGCTTCCTTGAACTCATCAATGCCTGAGCCCGTGGAGGCTACATGAAACTCTCTGAACTGAAGCAGAAGTACTCGGCCATCGCCAAGGACATGCGCAAGATGCATGAAGATGCCGGCGACACCGAATGGAAGGATGAGCAGCGCAGCCAATGGCAGTCCATGAAGAGCGAGCTGGATGGCCTGCAGGACAAGATCGATCGCGAAGAAGCCCTGCGCGATGCGGACCAGCGCTTCGTGCGTGACAACGAAGAGGAGCTGCGTGGCCAGTCTCAGACGCCGGAAGCTGGGCAGTCCCAGGGTCCGAGCGTGGATGAGCAGCGTGCCGCGGCCTTCGATGCTTTCGTGCGTGAAGGCATGGGCAACATGAGCAAGGAGCAACGCGCGATCATGCGTGAGATGCGAGCTCAGGCAGCGGGTGTGGATGACAAGGGCGGCTACACCGTCCCGACCACCATGCTCAACCGCATCCATGAGTCCATGAAGGATTACGGCGGGCTGGCCTCGGTCGCCCAGATCCTGACTACCTCCGACGGCGCCAACATCGAATGGCCGGTGTCTGACGGTACCGGGGAAGAGGGCGAGCTGCTGGGCGAGAATACCGCCGCCAGTGAGCAGGATGTCACCTTCGGCATGCAGAACCTCGGCGCCAAGAAGCTGAGCTCCAAGGTGATCCGTGTCTCCAACGAGCTGCTGCAGGACTCGGCCTTCGACATCGAGGGCTTCCTGGCCTCGCGCATAGGCTCCCGTGTCGGTCGCGCCGAAGCCAAGTACCTGGTGAGCGGTACCGGTGCCGGCACTCCCCAGCAGCCCAAAGGCCTTGCCACCTCGGTCACTGGCACCGTGGCGGCAGCCGCTGCGGCAAGCCTGAACTGGAAGGACATCACCAAGCTGATCCACAGCATTGATCCGGCCTACCGTCGCGCGGCGGGTTTCCGTCTGGGCTTCAACGACAACACCCTGCAGAAGATCACCGAGATGGAAGATGGCCAGGGTCGCCCGCTGTGGCTGCCGGCCGTCGCGGGCCTGGCACCGTCCACGGTACTCGGTCAGTCCTACTTCATTGATCAGGGCTTCGAGGACATGGCCGCGAGCAAGAAATTCATGTTCGCCGGTGATTTCCAGCAGTTCGTGATTCGCCGCATCAACTACATGACGCTCAAGCGCCTGGTCGAGCGCTATGCCGAGTTCGACCAGACGGCCTTCCTCGCCTTCCATCGCTTCGATTGCGTGCTGCAGGACACCGCCGCCATCAAGGCGTTGACCGGCAAGCCGGCCTGATCCCCATCCACCACCTGACACAAGGGCCGCCATCGTGCGGCCCTTGCCTGTTGGGGCCAACCCCATGAGGCATGCCGATGCTCGAGCTGGACATCATCAAGCTGCACGTCCGGCTGGAGCCGGACTTCTCCGAGGACGATCAGCTCCTCGAGACCTATTCCAATGCGGCACGTCGCGTCATTGAAGGACGCACGGGGCGCGCGCTGTATGAAACCCACGACGCCATTCCGGCAGAAGGGGATGAGCACGCGCTGGTCATCGATGACGACATCACCACCGCGATGCTGCTGCTGATTGGCCACTGGTACGAGACCCGCGAAGCCGTGGTCATCGGCACCATCACCTCAGAGGTTCCCATGGCCGTGGGCGCCCTGGTCGATCACTACACCCATTACCACTTCGCATGAGGTGACTATGCGCGCCGGACAGCTTCGCCATCGCGTCACCCTGCTGGGTAGCCGCACCGGGCACCCGCCCAGCTGGCCCACCTTGCGTGAGGTCTGGGCCGAATTCGTGGAGCCCAAGAGTGCCGGGCGTGAAGAGCAGGCGGGTATCCGTGCCCCATCTTCCACGCTGGTGCGCATGCGGCCCCGCGCCGAGCTGGCGGCAGGCCAGATCATCCGCCGCCGCGATGGGGTGCTGTTCATCATCGAATCCATCGACCCGGCACGCAGCATGGTCGAGATTGCCGCGCGTCGCCT
>NZ_CFDJES010000262.1:0-2191 GCF_983723665.1 Cobetia sp.
GACTGTTCGGGGCCATCCATCTGTGGACGCGCCGGATGCCCGGCGGGCTGGGCGTCGGTGCGGTCATCATGGGCACCATCTTCGCGGCTGCCAGCGGCGTGGTGGGCGCGACCGAGGCAGTGATCGGCATGCTGGCAGTGCCGGTCATGCTCAAGCACCAATACGACAAGTCTCTGATCTCCGGCACCATCTGCGCCAGTGGCTCATTGGGCACGGCGATCCCGCCTTCCATTACCGTGGTCATTCTCGGGCCTGTCGCGGGTGTCTCCGTCGGGTCACTTTTCAGTGGCCTGTTGATTCCGGGACTGTTGATGGCGCTGCTGTTCCTTGTCTACATCATCGTGGTCTGTGCGCTGAAGCCTGCGCTTGCGCCGCGACTCAAGGAAGATGAGCAACATCCGGGGTGGGGCAAGCTGCTCACCATCACCCTGAGTGCATTGCTGCCGACCATGAGTCTGATCCTGGTGGTACTGGGCACGATTCTGATGGGCATCGCCACGCCGACGGAAGCGGCGGCCTGTGGGGCGCTCGGCTCCGTATTGCTGGCGCTGGGGTATCGCAATCTCACGCTGTCCATCCTGTGGAACGCGGCGGTACGTACACTCAACATCACCGCGATGATTCTGCTGATCGTGCTTGGCGGCAACATGTTCGCGGGCGTCTTCTTCGCCTCCGGCGGGATGGCCACCGTACAGTCACTGCTGCTGGATACCGGCTTGAGTCCGTGGCTGATTCTCGGCGCCATCCTGCTGATCGCTTTCCTGGCCGGTTTCGTGCTCGACATGATCTCGGTGGTATTGATCGTCATCCCCGTGGCGATGCCGGTCATCGGTCTGCTCGGATTCGATGAGATCTGGTTCTGCGTGGCCTTCCTGATCGTGATGCAGACGAGCTATCTGACACCGCCGTTGGCGCCCTCCATCTTCTATCTGCGTGCCATTACACCGCCTGAAGTGACGTTGAAGCATATGTACAAGGGGGTGATGCCCTTCATCTGCCTGCAGTTGGTGGTGTTGGCGCTGATCCTGGCCTTCCCGGAGCTGGCGCTGTGGTTGCCTGATGCCATCAGCGGGCCGTCATGGAAATGATGGACACCTTATTGGAAAGGAATGAGTTCGCATGAGTGATGCAACACAGGAAGAGGCAGGAATGGACGTCAATCTCGATCGCGCAGCGCTCAAGTCGCTATGTCAGAAGGTACTGAGCCATCATGGCTTCAGTGACCCACATGTCGATGCCATGAGTGACGCGCTGGTGGCGGCGGAAATGGATGGCTGTCGATCCCATGGGCTTTATCGCCTGATGGGGTTCGTCGCGACACTGAACAATGGTGGTGTGGTGCCGAATGCCGTGCCGGTGGTCGAGGATACGGCGCCCTCCATCGTCAAGGTGGATGCCAAGGGTGGCTTCTCGTCGCTGGCCTTCCAGCAGGGCGTGCCTGAGCTGCTCAGCAAGGCGAGAGCCAATGGGATTGCCATTCTGGCCATCAATCATTGCGTGCATGGCACCGCATTGTGGGTCGAGATCGAGCGGCTGACGCGGGAAGGGCTGGTAGCCATCGCCTGCAACCCGACCCAGTCGTACATGGCGCCGTATGGAGGCAGCCAGCCCCTGCTGGGCACCAACCCCATTGCCTTCGGCTGGCCGCGCGGGGATGGCAACCCTTACGTGTTCGACTTCGCGACCAGCGCCATCGCACGTGGCGATATCGAGCTGCATCGTCGTCAGGGAGATGAGATCCCGCTGGGCTGGGGAGTCGATCGAGAGGGTACGCCGTCACAGAACCCTGCCGAAGTGCTGGATCATGGGGCGATGTTGCCCTTCGGGGACCACAAGGGCTCTGCGCTGGCGATCATGATCGAGTTGATTGCAGGGCCGCTGATCGGCGACATGCTCAGTATCGAGTCCAGCGAGCATGATCAAGGCAAAGGCAGTCTGCCGTATCATGGTGAGCTGATCATCGCGATGGATCCGGCGCGCCTGACAGGCGGCAGCACTCAGCAGCACATGTTGCGCTCCGAAAGGCTGTTTGAGCTGGTCAAGCAGCAGGGGGCGCGTCTTTCCTCCGAGCGCCGCTTCAAGGCCCGCCAGGTTCATCAAGAACAGGGCGTCACGCTGTCGAGAGCCTTGTATGAGGATATCCTCACGCTGGCCTCATGAACCTCCGTGTAGACCGAGCAGTAGAGTGATC
>NZ_CFDJES010000263.1:0-2187 GCF_983723665.1 Cobetia sp.
CGTGAGGGGCTTGAGTCACTCGCGTGGGCCGAGCAGGTCGTCGTCATGAATTCCGTGCAGGGCGTCTGGCCGCTGCGCACCCTGCTCAAGGCCGATGGCGCGATTCTGGCTGAGTGGAAGGATGAGGCGCATCCGGCGCTGGACGAGTTGAATCACACTGTCGCGCGCTTGCTGGGCGAGCCCGCGAACTGACGGAAGACGACGAGCGTCAGCAGGCATGCCTGCGCGGTCGTCGCCTTCGCCATGAAGACTGGAAACCTGATTATGCGAGTGTTCAAGATCCTCCTGATGCTGGTAGTGCTGGCCGTGGCTGCGGGTGTGGTGGGCTTTCGTTATTGGCAGGCGCAGTTGCTGTCACCGTTGGCGATCGAGAAGGAACAGTTGTTCGAGGTGCCCAAGGGCGCCAGCCTGACCAGGGTCGTGAGCGAGCTCGAGTCACATGGCATCATCGAGGCGAGCTGGCCGTACAAGGTGTGGTCGCGCCTCGAGCCTGAGGCCGTCAATGGCCTGCGCGCCGGTGAATTCCGTCTCACGCCGGGCTTGAACGGCCGTGAGCTGGTGGCGCTGCTGTCCAGTGACGATGTGGTCAGCTATACCTTGACCGTGCCGGAGGGCTGGACCTTCGCCCAGATGCGCACTGCCATGGATGCCTCGCCCAAGCTTGAGCACACGACTCGCGACATGAGCGATGAAGAGTTGATGGCGGCCGTCGGTGCCGAGGGCGAGAAGCCGGAAGGGCGCTTCTTCCCGGACACCTACCGCTATCACAAGGGCGTCAGCGACCTCTCGCTCTACAAGCAGGCCTATAGCCGCATGAGCAAGACGCTGGAGGAAGTCTGGGCCGGACGTGACGACGACCTGCCGATCACCAGCGCCTACGAGGCGTTGATCATGGCGTCACTGATCGAGCGCGAGACCGGCGCCCCGGAAGAGCGCGACGAGATCGCCGGCGTCTTCAAGCGTCGCATGGAGCGCGGCATGCGCCTGCAGACCGACCCGACCGTCATCTATGGCCTGGGCAAGGACTATGATGGCTCGCTGTCGCGCGCCGACCTGCGCAAGCCGACGCCCTGGAATACCTACGTGATCACCGGCCTGCCGCCGACGCCGATCGCGATGCCCGGGCGCGCCGCGCTGGAAGCGGCGGTGCATCCCAAGGAAGGCGATACCTACTACTTCGTCGCCAAGGGTGAGGGCAAGCATCACTTCTCGCGCACGCTGCGCGAGCACAACAATGCCGTGCGCCGTTATATTCTCAATCGGTAATGCGTGGCGAATGAGCTGAAACCCGTGTGGCGAACAGGGTCTGCCATGCTGCACGAGGCTTTCGTCGCGAGTCATCTGCTGTCTGAATCAGGAAACATCATGTCTTCACGTCCGAGCGCATCAAGCACGACGTCTTCTCGCCACGCCGCCAGCGCGGCGGCCACCCAGGCTTCGCCCGCTGGTCGCTTCATCACGCTGGAAGGCGGTGAAGGCGTCGGCAAGAGCACCAATGTCGCCTTCGTGGTCGCCGAGCTCGAGGCGCATGGCCTCGAGGTCGTGCGCACGCGTGAGCCGGGTGGCAGCGAGCGAGCGGAAGCCATTCGCCAGTTGCTGCTGGACCCGGCGCCGGCCGAGTCGCTGAGTGATGATGCCGAACTGCTGTTGATGTTCGCCGCGCGTGCCCAGCATCTGGCCGCGACCATTCGCCCGGCGTTGGCGCGTGGTGCCTGGGTGGTGTGCGATCGATTCACCGACGCGACCTTTGCCTACCAGGGCGGTGGCCGCAACCTGCCGCTGGCCGATATCTCGGCGCTGGAATCCCTGGTGCAGAAAGGCTTGCAGCCGGACCTGACCCTGCTACTGGACATGCCGGTCGAGGCGGCACGTGGCCGTCTGGCCGCTCGTCGCGCCGAGACCGGCGAAGGCGCCGACCGCATCGAGCAGGAAGCCGAGCAGTTCTTCGAGGCGGTGCGTGTCGGCTATCACATGCGTCGTGACGCCGACCCCGAGCGCTTTGCCACCATCGATGCCGGTCAGTCGCTCGAGGCGGTGCAGGCCGATATCGCGGCGGTACTGGCGGCGCGCGTGGCGGCCTGGCAGGCGAACACTGCCACGGATGAGCAGCCATGAGTGCATCAGACGTCAGTAGTGGTGTCACGCTTTCGAGCTTCTCACCGCTGCCGTGGCAGCATTCGCTGTGGC
>NZ_CFDJES010000264.1:0-2185 GCF_983723665.1 Cobetia sp.
GAGACGAATTCGCCCGTGAAGATCAGCGCTTCATAGACCTCATCGCAGACGATCCACAGATCATGCTCGCGACATAGCGCGCCGATGTGCTCGAGGGTCGCCCGGTCCATCACCGCCCCGGTGGGGTTGTGCGGGGTATTGAGCAGCAACACACGGCTCTGCGGCGTGATGGCCGCGGCGAGGTCCTGTGGCTGCAACACGAAACCATGCTCCATGCGCAGCGGTACCGGCTGCAGGTCACCGCCAGCCCCGCGGATCACGCCCTCATAGGTGGCGTAGTAGGGGTCGCCGGTCAGCACGCCGGCCCCCTCCTCCACTAGCGCCAGCATCACCGCGAACAGCGCCGTCTGAGTGCCGGGGAAACACAGCACGTTGTCTGCGCTGATCTCGGGCATGCGCGCTGCATAGCGCTCGGCCAGGGCCGCGACCAGCCCCGGCTCGCCACGGCCATCGGAGTAGCGGGTACGCCCGGCGCGCATTGCCTCGACACAATGCTCGACCAGCGCCGGATGCGTGGCGATATCCGGCTCACCGATGGTCAGCTCGATGATCGGCTCGCCGGCCTGGATGCGCCGGCGAGCGGCGCTGTGAACGGCCCATTTGTCACCGCCCAGGTCACTCAGTCGTTCGGTAATGGTGGCGTAGCGCATGCTCAACTCCTGTGGGATGGGGATGGTGTCGCGATGCCGACGTGCTCAAGCAAGGTGCCCCGGGGCAGTCGCAGAATGCCCTCTGCTGCGCGTATGGCGATCGCCGGCAGCCGCTCGACCGGATAGAGGCCATGTTCAAGCCCGCCCTCCAGCCACAGGCCATCGATCAAGCCATTGAGGGCAATCGCCTGCTCCTGACACTCGCGTGCGCCCGCCGGCAGTGCGTGGGCGCTCAGCACCGGATGGACCAGCTGTGCGAGCAGGTCGAGAAACTCGCGATAGGTTTCCTGGTGCACCGCCGAATAGCTGGCATCGTGGCGTACCCGGCCGATGAAGGTCGCCCACAGGGAGATCTTGTGGGCGGCCAAGTTGGGCTGCGCGAGACTCGCCGCGATGAAGCGCGCCAGACGACACGCCGGGGATTCATCACTGGCCGGGCTGGCATCGGCGATATCGGAGGTCAGCTGGCCCATCATGTAGGCGTAGGCGGCCCGCACCATGTCGTCCTTGGTGCCGAAATGGTGGCGAATCAGTCCGGGCGAGACCCCGGCCGCCTCCGCCACGCGGCGCACGCTGGCGCCGGCCAGACCGTGCTGCGCGACACAGCTCAAGGTGGCTTCCAGCAGGTCGCGACGACGCTGATCCTGGGAAAGCCGCTGGAATGCCTTGCGACTCATCGTGATGTCTCCCGTCCGGTCGCGGGCCCGCGCATCAGGCACTCGACGGCCTCTCGAGCGACGATGCCTTCAACAGCGCACCTGCTATTAACAACGATAATCACAGCCAAGGCTCTCCAGCAGTCGCAGATGAGACTCCCACTCCAGCGCCAGATCTCCCTCCTCGTGGATGGCCATGTCGTACTGACCGACCACATGCTCACAGATCTCGGGCGAGAGGCGGCGCACCGGCTGGCCCATTGACAGGGTCGCGACCTGGATCTCGCAGCTGCGCTCGAGATAGAACATGTTGTTGAACATCTCGGCGGCAGAGGCGCCGGTTGTCAGCAGGCCATGATTGCGCAGGATCAGCGCCGGATTGTCGCCAAGGCTCGCCACGATGCGCTCGCGCTCATCCAGATCCAGCGCGATACCCTCGTAATCGTGATAGGAGACGCGGCCATGGAACTGCAGGGCGATCTGATTCAGGGGCAAGAGCCCTTCTTCCAGGCTCGACACCGCCACACCGGCGCGGGTATGGGTATGCATGATCCAGCTGGCTGAGTGACTTGCCGCATGAATCGCCGAGTGAATGGTGAAACCGGCCGGATTGACCCGCGCGGCGCTGTCATCGACCTTCTGGCCGTTGACGTCGATCTTGACCAGCGAGGACGCCGTGATCTCCTCCCAGCGCCAGCCGTAGGGGTTGATCAGAAAATGCCCTTCCTCATCCGGCACCCGCGCCGTGATGTGGGTGTAGATCAGGTCGGTCATGCGGTAGTGCGCTGCCAACCGGTAGCAGGCCGCCAGGTCCAGGCGTGCTTGCCACTCCGCGTCACTCATGGTCGATGCCGGCATGTTGCTGTCTCCTGTGGTCAC
>NZ_CFDJES010000265.1:0-2125 GCF_983723665.1 Cobetia sp.
GAGCAGATCGCGAAGGCGCTGGGTGTGGGACATCTTGATCATCTGCGGCGTCCTTGTACTGATGCTGAGCACTGATGCTGAGCACTGATGCTTATACCTTGCGGCCTTGTTGCGGTGACGATGGCGCCAAATCCTGCCGACCTACGCCTCAACCCCTTCACAAACATGCCGACCGGCCATGAGGCCAGTCGCTGCCTCGTCCCCTCGCCTTCATTGAACAGGGGAAGTGGCCGCGCAGGAAACTGACATTAGTCGTGTCTGGCATGCCAGGACTTGACGCTAACACACTAGAGGCCTATCTGTTGTATACAACAAGACGAAGCCAAATATTCATTCCTCAGACGCCATACTGAGCAATGGATATGAACCAGCCACCACAGCTTCGCGTCTCGCGCCTTGAGGAAGACCGCCATGAACATCAATCTGAGTTTTCTGCAGGATCTGCTGACCCATGTCGGCCAGCGTGCCCGCCAGCAGGTCGGCCTTTCGCCTGGCGCCGGCAATGAAGACACTGCCCTCGCCCGCCTGACCGAGAGCTGCCACAACCTCACCGAGAGCAGCGGTGAAGCCTCGCGCATCATGATGGCCCAGCGGGCGCTGGAGGATTATCAGCAGTTGGACCACGAGCAGCGCCTCGCCTTCTTCCATGTGCTGGCCGAGCACTACGCCGCCGATGAAGCACGCATTCACGCCGCCTACGCGGCCTATCGTGAATCCCCCGACAACGCCAACCTGAGCACGCTGTTCGCCGCCAGCGAACCCAGGCGCCAATCGCTGCTGCGCCGTCTGAACCTGTGCCCCGGCGGCACCTATGAAATCGTGCGCATGCGCGCCGACCTGCTCAAGCTCATCAAGCAGCATCCGGAGCTCAAGCCGCTGGATGCCGACTTCGCGCACCTGTTCGCCTCCTGGTTCAATCGCGGCTTCCTGATGCTGGAGGCCATCGACTGGAACACCCCCGCGGCGGTGCTGGAAAAGATCATCCGCTATGAGGCGGTGCATGCCATCCAGGACTGGAGCGACCTGCGCGGGCGCCTCGACCCCGAGGACCGCCGCTGCTACGCCTTCTTCCACCCGGCCATCGGCGATGAGCCGCTCATCTTCGTCGAGGTGGCGCTGTGCAAGGGCGTGCCCAACAACATCCAGCATCTGCTCGCCAACAGCGGCCAGACCACCGAGCGCGAGGCGGACACCGCCGTCTTCTACAGCATCAGCAATTGCCAGAAGGGCCTGAAAGGCATCTCGTTCGGCAACTTCCTGATCAAGCAGGTGGTGCAGGAGCTGCAACGCGAACTGCCCAATCTCAGCCGCTTCGTCACCCTCTCGCCGGTGCCCGGTTTCAGTCAGTGGCTCGAACGTGCACGTGACGAGGAAGGCCTGGAAGTCTCCGATCTGCTGGCCCATCACCTGCAGCACGATGACTGGATGAATGACGAGGAGGCCCAGCAGAAGATGGCGCCGGAGCTGCGTGCCCTCGCCGCCCACTATCTGGTCAACGTCAAGCATCGCAGCGGCCAGCCGATGGACCCGGTCGCCCGCTTCCACCTCGGCAACGGCGCCAGCCTGCATCGCCTCAACTGGCCCGGCGACACCTCGCCCAATGGCCGCCAGCAGGCCCACGGCCTGATGGTGAATTACCTCTACGAGCCGCACCGCATCGAGCAGAACCACGAGGCCTTCAGCCGCAACGACAGCGTGGTATGCAGCAGCGAGGTCAAGAAGGAATCGAAAGCCAACAAGGAACTGGCCAAGGCCCCAAAGCGCGAAACTAAAAAGGAAAGCGATTCCCTGTCCAGTTCGCCCCTGTCACCCAAAACAGCCGAACAGCCGGCCGCGCCGAAACCGGCTGCTGATGCCAACGACAGCAAGCAAGCGCCCGAATCACTCGAGGAATGAACCGCTTGAAGAATAAGCCGCTCGAAGAATAAGTCGCCCGGCAGGCACGCCGCCTGCCGGAGCACGCCTGACCCCAACGTCTCTTTGCGTCAATGACGCCTCATGACAAGACAACACCTCACTACAAGAACAATGCCATTGGAGCCAATGATGTCTCACGCCAACCACGACAATCTCTATCTGCAATTCGCGCGCAACTTCGATGAGCGCCCGGATGCCACCTTCCTCG
>NZ_CFDJES010000266.1:0-2115 GCF_983723665.1 Cobetia sp.
TCGCCGCTGTGAATCGTGTCGTCGGCCATGTGGCTGGCTCCAGCAGGAAGGTGAGAATCAGGCGGTGATCAGGCGCAGCGTGATGGTGTAGGGGTGATCCGGCCCCTGGCCGCCAGCGGCGAGGCGATAGACCTCGGTGGCCGTGACCGCCTCACCACTGGCACGATCGAACACGCAATCGAAGGTTTGCCCATCGCCCCAGATGAGCGTCATGGGCGTGCCGTCGGGCCGTGGCGTGGCTGCCAGCTCAGTGAGGGCCAACGCGGTGGCGCGGGTTACCCATGCCCCGTTGCCGCTGGCGAGGGTGATGGGGCGCCCTGCCGCCTGCGCGGATTCCTCAATGATGAGTGCCCCGGTCAGCGTGGGCGTCTGCACCTGGCCGACGCTGTGGGACACCAGCTCATCGGTCCACTGGATGTCATCGGGCAGCACAATGCCCTCAAGGGTGATCGCCATGGAGTTCTCTCAATAGAAATGAAACGCCCGCCATCAGCGGCGGGCCGTTGTGCGTGAGGCTTGGGCCAATCGATCAAGGAAGGCATCGGCCTCGCGCTCGTCTACCCCGTTGAGGGTGACGGTCTCGTTACCGATGTTGAGGTCTACCGCCACGCGGCGCTGGGCCTGTACCGACTGGGTGAGCTGGCTGGTACGGTTCTGGGCGTCACGGTTGTTCTCGCGCTGGGTGACCTCGGCCTCCTGCACGTTGCGCTGACGCTCAGCCTCATCAGCCAATGCCTGCTGCTTCTCCTGCTCGGACTGGGCGCGGATATCCTCAAGGCGAAGATCGTGAGCGCGTTCCGCCAGCCGCAGCGACTCCTGCGCCGCGCTGATGGTCTGAGCATCGCCCAATGCTCGGGCGGCGTTGAGCGCCTCCTGAAGCTCGGCCTGTTGCTGCTGATAGCGCAGCGCCTCCACCTGGGCGCTATCGCCCTGCAGGCTGGCGAGTTCCGAGCGCAGACTGGCCAAGGTGTCACTCACGCTGTCTGACAGCGACTCGACCTGACTGCGCACCGACTGAATCGAGCTTTCGAGGCCGGAAAGGTCGGACTCGTCGAGCAAGTCGAAGCGGCTGGAGAGATCATCCATGTCCTGCGAGAGTGCGCTGGCTGGCGCCCGCCCTGCCTCGATCTGGTCGGTCAGCGATTCCACGGCGATCTTCTGCTCGAGGAAGGCGATCTCGGTCTGACGTGACGTAGTGGCGAGGTCCGTCATCCAGGCCGTGAAGCCGGTGGAGTCGAGACGGGTAGCGAGGTTGTCGCGAAGATCACCGATTTCATGATCCAGCTCGGCAATGCGCTCCTGCATGCCCTCGATACCTTCGGCCTGGGTGTCGATGCCCCAGTCAGTCGCGAAGGCCTGATAGGCGGCGTCACTGAGTGACCGCATCTGCTCTTCCGTCTCGTGCAGGGCATTGCTCATCAGCTGGGCAATGGTCTGGGCGCTGCGCGTGACAGAGGCCTCCACCGTCTTGGCCGTGTCGGCAGAGGCCTGCTGCGCCTTGTTTCCCGTGTCCCGGGCTGCCTTGGCCGTGGCTTCCTGCGCCTCGATCCACTGCGCCTTGAGCGTGCGAGCCCCGGTCACGCCATCCTTGACCAGCCCATCGAGAACCGCGCCGAAAGCCTTGATGCCCTCGTCAGAGCTGATCTGCTCCTTGGCGCCGACATAGGCACGGCTCAGCTCCTTGGCGGATAGCTCGCCGGTAGAGGCGATCTTGGTGAAGGCATCAATGGCCGAGCGTTCCGCCTCGGTGATACCGGTGCGAATCTCCTCCAGGGTGGTGCCCATGTCCTTGGCCAGACGAGCACCGGCAGACTTCCACTTGGTCGCGAGGGCATCCGCACCGGTCACGCCGTCATTCACCAGCCCATCGACCTGATCCTTGAGGGCGGCGATACCCTTGTCAGACTTAATCTTGTCCTGCGCCTTATCGAAGGCCGTCGCCAGCTGCGCCGCACTCAATTCACCACTGGCCGCCAGCGTGGCGAAGGCATCAAGGGCTTCCTGCTCGCTGTCCGAAATACCACTGGACAGCTCTCCCAGCGAGGTACCGAGGGAAGTGGCGGCGTTTTCCAGTGCCTTCTGGCGTTTGGCGGCCGCATCCGCTGCCTGCTTGGC
>NZ_CFDJES010000267.1:0-2073 GCF_983723665.1 Cobetia sp.
TGTTCCGCACCGAGCCGGACAAGGGACTCAACGGCCGTTCGCTGATCTATCCGCGCGGCAAGACGCTGGGCGGCTGTTCCAGCATCAACGGCATGATCTACATGCGCGGCCAGGCGCGGGATTACGATCACTGGGCCGAGGTGTCCGGCGACGACGAGTGGCGTTGGGAGCAGTGTCTGGCTGACTTCATGCGTCACGAGGATCACGCGCTACTGGATGACGGCGCCAGCAGTGATCCTGGGCAGCATGATTTCCACGGTCACGGCGGGGAATGGCGCGTCGAGCGTCAACGACTCAATTGGGAAATACTGGATGACTTCGCCATTGCGGCCGAGCAGGCCGGCATTCCGCGCACCAAGGACTTCAACCGTGGCAGCAATGAAGGGGTGGCCTATTTCGAGGTCAACCAGCGGGCGGGTTGGCGCTGGAACACGGCCAAGGCCTTCCTGCGCCCGGCGCTCAAGCGCAGCAACCTGACCCTGTGGCATTCCACCCAGGTCAATCGTCTGCTATTTGCGGGCGGCGAGCAGGGCATGGGGGCTGAAACACGGGCTGGCACAGGGGCGACGGACGCAGCGAAGCAAGCCTCCGATCTGCGCTGCACGGGGATACAGGTCGTGCGTGATGGCAAGGTCATCAACCTCTCGGCGAAGCGTGAGGTCGTGCTGTGTGCCGGCGCCATCGGCTCGCCACATCTGCTGCAGGTTTCGGGCGTCGGGCCCAGGGCATTGCTGGAGGAACATGGCGTCGAGGTAGTGAAGGACCTGCCCGGCGTCGGCGAGAACCTGCAGGACCACCTGCAGATCCGTTCAGTCTACAAGGTCACCAATGCCAAGACCCTGAACGCCATGGCCAGCACCTTGCTGGGCAAGATGGGCATCGGCATGCAGTACCTGTTCAAGCGTTCCGGGCCGATGAGCATGGCGCCGTCGCAGCTGGGGGCCTTCACGCGCAGCAGCGATGACTACGCCCACCCCAATATCCAGTATCACGTCCAGCCGCTGAGCCTCGAGGCCTTCGGGCAGCCGTTGCATCCCTTCCCGGCGATCACCGCGAGTGTCTGCAATCTCAACCCCACTAGCCGTGGCACGGTGCGTCTGCAGAGCGCCGACCCGCGTCAGGCCCCAGCGATCGCGCCCAACTATCTGAGCACCGATGAAGACCGCAAGGTCGCGGCCGATTCCCTGCGGGTCACGCGGCGTATCGCCTCCCAGCCAGCCTTTGCGCGCTACAAGCCCGAGGAGATCAAGCCGGGGGTCGAGTACCAGACTGATGAAGAGCTCGCCAGGCTCGCCGGCGATATCGGCACCACCATCTTCCATCCGGTGGGCACCACGCGGATGGGGCGCGCTGATGACCCGATGGCGGTGGTCGACAGCCGTCTGCGTGTGCGCGGCATCCAGGGGTTGCGGGTGGCAGATGCCGGCATCATGCCGACCATCGTCAGCGGCAATACCAACTCGCCGACCCTGATGATCGCGGAGAAAGCCGCTGGATGGATTCTGGAGTCAGCTGTCGGAGGAGACTGATACGAGGCCCTGCATGTCCCCAATGCGTCAGCCAGTGCTGATCGCTCAAGGCCGGCTTGTCTGACCCTGAGCCTGCAGGGGGTAGCTTCCAGAGCATGAGAAGTACTCAAGCGCTGAGCGTCTTATGACACGAGGTGAACGTCGAGGCTTCTGCGTGTGACGTTGGCGCATCGGCTGGCGAGACCCTCGCGAAGCAAGGAGCGGAAAGACTGCCGCGTCAGGTGCTGGCTTCTGCGTGACAGTCGCCGCTCATGAGCGCTTGAGACCCACAGGCCGCCGACATTGACGTGTCGGCGGCCTGTTCGCGTCTGGCGGAAACTTGGTCGAGGAAGGCGTTAAGAAGGTACGAGGGGGCGCGAGGATGTGAAGTGCGCAGTGCGAGATTAATGAATGAAATTCATGTTTGCATGAGAAAATACCGTGTCGCGATTCATGCTTTTCGCGGTTGCCGGGAAAGTATAATGCGCGTGGAATAAAAAATGTATAATGCCGCGCTCTTTTCATTACGAAAAATTATTGAATACAGCGAACTGCCCGAGCAAGA
>NZ_CFDJES010000268.1:0-2067 GCF_983723665.1 Cobetia sp.
TCGCCCTGGGCGATCAGGTAGCCGTTGATCAGGATGTCCATCGGCTCACCGGCCAGGCCATCCAGCTCGATCACCGAGCCCTGCGACAGCTCCAGCAGCTGCTTGATGGTCAGGCGCGTGCGCCCCAGCTCCACGGTCATCTTGACCGGGATGTCCATGATCATGTCCAGCTCGCGCGGGCGTGCGCCGCCACCGCTGCCATCGAGGGGCTCGAAGATATCGCCGCCCTGGGGGGCAGCCTCGCTCTGCTGTTCTTCCAGCGCCTTGGCCCACTCGTCGCCCATCTGCTCGGTCATCGCATCGGCCCAGGGGTCGTCAGTGCCGGATGTCGGGGAATTCGGGGTGGCCTTGGGCGCGGGCGCGTCTGGCGAATTGGGCTCACTCATCGCCGCTGTCCTCGCTGGCAGTGTTGATCGGATGATTGATGATGCGGGTCACGCGCAGGGCGCGGTGGCCATTGGCGCGACCGAAACCGGCTTCGAGCACCGGCACATTGTTGACGTAGGCGTTGACGCGCTCGGGCTTCTCGATGGGCAGCACATCGCCCACGGAAAGTTCGGCCAATGCGCCCAGCGTGGTGGTGATGCTGGCAAAGTCGGCGTGCAGCTCGACATCGGTGGCGCGCACTTCCTTGCGCAGGCGCTCGCCCCAGCGACTGTCACCCTCGGCGCTGGTTTCCTGCAGCGGGCTCGAGAGCAGCTCGCGGTGCGGCTCGATCATCGAGTAGGGCAGGCAGATCTGGAAGTCGCTGCTGTGATTGCCGACCTCCAGATGGAAGCTGGTGCACACCACGATCTCGTTGGGCGAACTGGTGATATTGGCGAACTTGACCTGCATCTCGCTGCGCAGATAGTCGGTTTCCACGGCGTAGACCGCCGACCAGGCGTCGCGGTAGGCATTCAAGGCCAGCTGCATCAGGCGCTGGATGACGCGTTGTTCGGTGCGTGTGAATTCGCGACCCTCTGACTTGGTCACGAAGCGGCCGTCACCGCCGAACAGGCTGTCGACCACCATGAACACGAGACTGGGCGGAAACACCAGCATCGAGGTGCCGCGCAGTGGCTTCATGGTGAACAGATTGATGTTGGTCGGCACCGGCACGTTGCGGGAAAATTCGTTGTAGCTCAGGAACTGCACCGGCCCGGCGGTGATATCGGCGCCGCGGCGGATCAGGTTGAACAGTCCCATGCGGAACTGGCGGCTGAAACGCGAGTTGATGATATCCAGGGCATGCAGGCGATCCCGGATGATGCGGTGCTGGCTCGCCGGGTCGAAGGGGCGAATGCGCGCTTCGCCGGGCGTGCTCGAGGCGTCAGCCGTTGCACCGCTGTCACCGTTCACGCCGGAGAGCAGAGCATCGATTTCGTCCTGTGACAGCAGATCGTCTTGAGCCATGGCCAGTTATTGCACGATGAAGTCGTTGTACAGCACGCCGGAGATGGCCAGTGGCTGGCCGCCTTCACTGTAGGGGCGCGAAAGCGCCTCGGTCAGGGTGCTCTGCAGTGTCTGCTTGCCGGCCTGGGTGATCAGCTCATCCGGGCTCTGGCCCGACAGCAACAGCAGCAGACGGCTCTTGAGTTCGGGCTTGAGTTCTTCCACGCGCGCCACCGCGTCCTGATCGGCCATCTTGAGCGTGATGCCGATATAGAGCAGGCGATTGCCGCGCGGGCTTTCCAGGTTGACCGTGAAGGGCGCCAGCGGCATGAAGACCGGCGGTGGCACGACCACGACTTCCGGCTCGGCGTCCTGTGCGGCCTTCTGATCACTGAGCATCGGCAGTGCGAAATAGACGGCCACTAGCGCCGCGATCACGGCACTCATCAGGCTGATGACCCCGATCAGCAGCCAGGAGCGACGCTGACTGGCGGGGGTGGTGATAATCGTTGACATCGTGGTGCGGTGTCCCTGGAGTCGGTGGCGGGGCCAGTATGACCGAAGGCGTGGTGATCGAACGGCGGAATAACGCCACGTGCGAGCGCTTACTTGAATGATGACGCGCCAGGCGGGCTCATCTGACAGCTACCTGACGGGAGCCGCTGACACAAGCACCTGGCAAGCGCCAGGCCC
>NZ_CFDJES010000269.1:0-2059 GCF_983723665.1 Cobetia sp.
AATGCCCGTAGTGATTCACGCCCAGCTGACTTTCGAAACCGTCGACGGTGAGTTGCTGTCGGGAAACCTGGGCGATGGCGCCATTGCAGATGAGGGCATCGATCTGCGGGACCTCCTCCAGCACTTCCGCGGCCGCTCTGCGTACGCAGGCCAGTTCCGCCAGATCCATGCGTATATGACTGACATTCGCCGCGGGGCCAAACTCCTCTTGCAGCGCCGCGATGGCCGCCTCTGATCTGGTCGGGTTGCGATTCAGCATCACGACGGCGGCACCCTTGCTCAGCAATATGCGCGTCGCCTGAAAGCCCGCGCCGCTATTGGCGCCGGTGATGAGATAGGTCTTGCCGACGAGCGAGCCGATTCTGTCCGGGGTCCAGCCCTTGGGGCCAAATGGGGTGTTGCGAGTCATGGTCAAGATCTTGATGGCAGGTATGCGGCGGTTGCGCTTTGGTCATGTCAGGGGAGCACACGAGAGCTGCGTCTGGCTTTGCGTACGGTCGTGTCCTGTGAGCCTTGCGTGTCTGGTGCGTGTTTGCTGAAGAGACACTATAAGTATCGCTAATGACGATATATAGGCGCTATAGTCGCTAAAACTTGCCTATTCGTATCGGAAGGAGAGGAGGGTGCGGCATCCGCGAACGGGAGCGCTGGTGGCTGCGACAGAGTGAGTGAGTCACACCACGAGCAGCCTGTTTTGTGCGCCAGGCATGAAAAATCCCGCCTCGAGGGGCGGGATTTCACGAGACGGGGTTTCATTGGGCGGGAATTGAGGGAGAAGACGCGACGATGTCTAGTACTGCGCAGCGAGCTTTTAGTTCCGCGCCGCGAGCTTCTGGGAAATCTGCGCCACCAGTCTCGGCAGCTCGCGCGCATGGTGCATTCGCAGTGCGCCACGCGGCGTTTCATGGCCGTCGTCGTGATGGGCGAAGTGGATGACCTGCATGCCGGCATCCAGCCCTGCCTGTACCCCAACGATGGCATCATCGATCACCACACAATGTGATGGCGAAAAGCCCATCTGCTCGGCTGCGAGTCGATAGATACGCGGGTCCGGCTTCCACACGCCCAGGGTATAGGCGCTGTAGATATGGCCATCGAAGAAGCGCGCCAGGCGTGTGGTATCGAGCGCCAGACGCACCTTGCGCTCAGGCCCGTTGGACACCACGCCACAGGGGTAGCCTTCAAGCTCCATCAAGGCGGCTGACATGCCGGGCATCGCCGTCAGGTGTGCCTTCATCATCTCTTCCAGCAGGGCGCGCATCTCGCCTTCCATGCGCCGTGTGGGGGCTTCTTCCAGAACGCCATGAACTGCCTCCAGCGTGCGCACGATGCTCATGAAACGCATGCCGCGAAACTCGTTCATGTAGCGGTCGCTGGTAAACGGCAGACCATAGCGGGGCAGGGTGCTGGACATGGCCTCGGCGAGGAGGATTTCGCTATCAACCAGGGTGCCATCGGAATCAAACAGCAGGCAGAGTTCAGCCATCGATGCCTCTCGTGGGCGTCAGGAATGTGTGGTCTTCGACCTTAGCAGGTTCCCGCTCGCTGTCACCATGTCACGCAGCAAGAGTTGCCGAAAGCGCGCTTGGCAGTGGAGGGAAGCGTGATAGGCATATGAGATTTTCGGCATTAAGATGAGAATGCTTCTCGATCATGTGTTTGTTGACAGTATCAACTATCTGCCAATATAGTTGACCTATACCAACCATATGGTGAGTGACACATGAGTCAGACATCACTCAATGATGTGCTGCATCAGCTGATGCATGTCTATCGCAGGCAGCTTCGCTTGGGCATCCAGCGCTACCAGCTTGATCTGCCTGTCACGCACATTCGGGTGCTGAAGGGCATTGGTCGTACCTCCGAGTGTACGGCGCACAAGATCGTGCAGCATTTGGGGCAGGACAAGGCGCGCGTGACGCGGGTGCTCAATGAATTGTTGACGGCGGGATTGATCATCAAGACGGAAAATCCGCAGGACCGTCGCAGCCTGTTTCTCGCCCTTACCGAGGCGGGCCACGACATGCTCAAAGAGATTGAAGCCCTGGAAGATGAGACC
>NZ_CFDJES010000270.1:0-2046 GCF_983723665.1 Cobetia sp.
ACGCCCAGCCAGGCCCACAGGCCGAGCAGGGTGGCGATCAGCACCGGCGGCGTCAGCACCAGGCCGACCTTCATGTACTGCCCCCAGCTGATGTGATGACCTTTCTGATCGAGCACATGCAGCCACAGCAGTGTGGCGAGACTGCCGATCGGGGTGAACTTGGGCCCCAGATCATTGCCGATCACGTTGGCGTAGACCATCAGCTCACGCGTCGCGTCACTGACCTGCTGCGCGGTGAGGTGGTCGATGGCCAGCGCGCCGATCAGCGTGGCCGGCATGTTGTTCATCACCGAGGCGGTGACGGCGGCCAGCACGCCGGTGCCGAGGGTGGCGACCAGCTCGCCCTGACTGGCAAGCCAGGCGAGGATGTCGCTGGCGTGATCGGTCAGGCCGGCATTGCCCAGCCCGTAGACCACCAGATACATGCCCACCGAGAACAGCACGATCTGCCACGGCGCCCCGCGCAGCACCGGGCCGAGTTCGATCACGGCATCACCGCTGCCCAGCCAGCGCCCGGCGATGGCCAGCAGAATCAGCGCGGCGCTGCCGGTGACGACGGCGAGCGGAATGCCCAGCGGCGCGGTCACGAAGTAGGACACCAGCAGCACCCCCAGCAGCGGGAAGGCCGCGCGGAATACCTGGCGGTCCTTGATGGCGCTCGACGGTGCCTCGAGCTTCTCCAGCGCGTAGTGCGAGGGCAGCTCCTTGCGGAACATCAGCCACAGCACGATCAGCGTGGCGGCCAGCGCGATCAGATCGACCGGCACCATCACGGCGGCGTAATGCGTGAAGGAGATGTCGAAGTAGTTGGCGCTGACGATGTTGACCAGATTCGAGATCACCAGCGGCAGGCTGGTGGAGTCGGCCACGAAGCCGGTGGCGATGATGAAGGCCAGCGAGGCCGCCGCCGAGAATTCCAGGCGCACCAGAATCGCGATCACGATCGGCGTCAGCAGCAGGGCCGCGCCATCATTGGCGAAGAAGGCCGCGATCACCGCGCCCAGCAGCACGATGAGCGGAAACAGCTTGCGTCCGTTGCCGCCGCCCCAGCGCGCGACATGCAGTGCGGCCCAGCTGAAGAAGCCCGCCTCATCGAGGATCAGCGAGATGATGATCAGCGCCACGAAGGTGAAGGTGGCGTCCCAGACGATATCCCAGACCACCAGCACATCCGGCAGATTGACCACGCCGCAGGCCAGCGCGACCACGGCGCCGCCGAGGGCGCTGGTGCCGATGCCCAGCCCACGTGGCTGCCAGATCACCAGTGCCAGCGTGATGGCGAAGATTGCCAAGGCAAGCATGACGTCTCCTTGTCGAGGGTGAAGAGTAAGTGAGAAGCCGCGTGCGCGACCGCGGATTGCGTCAGATCGTGCTCTGATTGACGCGTCGGGAGACCTCTTCGGCGCTCTCGACACGCTCCGAGTAGCGCTCGGTCAGATAGGCGCTGCGGTCGCGGTTCATCCAGGTGAACTTCATCAGCTCTTCACAGACATCGACGATGCGCAGATAGAGCGGCGACAGGCGCATGCGGCCATGCTCGTCGAATTCATTGAAGGCCTTGGGCACGGATGACTGGTTGGGGATGGTCAGCATGCGCATCCAGCGGCCCAGAATGCGCAGCTGATTGACGCTGTTGAAGCTCTGGCTACCACCACTGACCTGCAGGATGGCCAGCGTCTTGCCCTGGGTGGGGCGCACGCCGCCCAGTGACAGGGGAATCCAGTCGATCTGTGCCTTCATGATCGAGGTCATCGCGCCGTGGCGCTCCGGGCTCGCCCACAGCATGCCCTCGGACCACTGGGCCAGCTCGCGCAGCTCCTGCACCTTGGGATGATCGGCCTCGCAGTCATCCGGCAATGGCAGGCCGGCTGGCGAGTAAAGGCGCACCTCGGCACCGAAGGCACGCAGCAGGCGCGCCGCTTCCTCGGCGGCGAAGCGTGAGAAAGAACGCTCACGCAGGGAGCCGTACAGCACCAGAATGCGCGGTGCATGACGCGGGGCATCCGGCCCGACCAGGCGATCGATCTCCAGCGGTCGCCAGTGTTC
>NZ_CFDJES010000271.1:0-2025 GCF_983723665.1 Cobetia sp.
AGCCACCATACCCTCTATTCTTTATTCTTTAAAAGAATAAATCCTCATAGTTTTCGACGATGGCGTTATTAAGAAGGCGCGTTGAGTTTGCCTACCAGCAGCGAAAAAGAAAAGACCAGCCGCCGGAGGGAAAGGCGTCTGGTCATGTTGCCCGGGGTCTCACGACAGGTAAGGGCCTGCCACGTGCCGGGCTTGCGCACAATGGAGGGCCTCAGTCAGGTGGCATCAGCCCGGGTCATTGTCTGTGCCTGGTGTGCTCCTGACAGCTTTCAGCAGACTGACACGCGCATCCGCGTTGGCGTGAAAGCGCGTCTCGAAGGCCTGCTGCGGCATCGGGCGACCGAAGAGATAGCCCTGGAAGGCGTGGACGCCCATGGCCTGGAAGATTTCGGCTTGCCCCCGCTCCTCGACCCCCTCGACAACGACCTGCATGCCGAGTGATTGGCCCATCGCGACGATGACCCGCGCCAGCTCCCTGTCGCGGCGACTGGTCTCGACATTCATGACGAAGGAGCGATCGACCTTCAGGATGCCGAAAGGCAGATCATGCAGATAGGAGAGACATGAGAAGCCTGTCCCGAAATCATCCAGCGAGAGGTTGACGCCCAGTCTGCGTATGGCCTGCAGTTGATAACGCAGGCTGTCTTTGCTGTCGAGCATCAGGTTCTCGGTGACCTCGACCACCAGCTGCGAGGGATGAATCGGGTAGCGCTCGAGCAGTGACTCGAGCTGGTGCAGAATACCTTGATCCCTGAACTGGATGACGGAGGCATTGACGGACAGATAGCGCTCCTCGATGCCGAGCCGTCGCCATTCGCACAGAATGACGGCAGCCTCTTCCAATACCCAGTTGCCGATCTCGACGATCTGTCCGGTCTTTTCCGCCGCTGCAATGAACTCATCGGGGGGCACCAGGCCGAGATCAGGGTGCTCAAGGCGGATCAGTGCCTCCGCGCCGAGCAGTTCCGGAGCCTCCAGGTCCGCGCTGGCCGCCCGGAAGATGGGCTGTAGATAAAGGCGGAACCAGCCCATGGTCAAGGCTTCGCGGATCATGCGCTCCTTCAGGAACAGCGGCTCACCGTCTTCCAGCGCGCTATCGCGGACGCAGGTGCGGTATTGATTGCCCCCCTCGTGCTTGATGTCCACCACGGTAAGTTCCAGTAGACGCATCAGGCGGCTGGGGCTCTCGTCATCTGCCTGTGCCTGCAGGCCCGCCATGCTCAGGCTGAGATGGATGGGTTCGCCAGCCTTGAGCAGCGGATGGGAGAATGCGATTTGAATCCGGTGGACAAGTGGGCGCAAGTCATTGATATCACAGGTCATGACGAATTCATCGCCACCCGTACGTGCGATCCAGTCGGGGGCACACTCCTTGAGCCGTGCGCCAACCTCTTTCAAAAGAAGATCGCCGTCCATCGGCCCCAGGTGGTGATTGATGCTGTGGAATCGATCGATATTAACCAGCAGCAAACCAAAGACAGCGTCACGTGCGATCAACTGCTGGACATGCTGATTGAGCGACAGCCGGTTGGGTAACTGCGTCAAGGGGTCAATCAGCTCATGCTCCAACAGCCGTTGCTGGGTCCTGGTCAGTTCGGTGATGTCCGTCAGCAGCATCATCGTGCCCCGGGCCTGGCTGCCATTGGCGGCGGGAATGACCACCTGAACCTGACGGTCTTCCTGGTGTTGGCAGTTCAATGTCATCACCAGATCGTTGCAGGCATTGCCCAGTCGCAAGGCCGTGCTGATGCGATGGATGTGCTTGCCATTCTGACTGCTGATGAGAGCATGGAAGGGCATGCCGACAAGATGTTCACGAGCCCAGCCGGTCACCTCCAGCATTTGCTCGCTGGCATCCTGCACAGTGCCCTTATCGTCGATCACCAGCAGCAACGCGGGGGTATCACGATAGAAGTGTTGATAGCGCTCTTCGTTATCACGCAGCGCTTCCATCATGTTGAAGATTCGCTCCCCCAGCTTGTTCAGCTCCACGATGACCTTGTTGATCTCGCGCGAGTGAACGGG
>NZ_CFDJES010000272.1:0-2010 GCF_983723665.1 Cobetia sp.
AGCGGCGGGCGAAGGCCGCGATGGGGTTATCCAGCTCGCCCTTGAGCTGCAGGGCGCCGGACGGATCGGTGAGATCGACCATCTGCTGGTTGTTGCGCAGCTGCAGGCGGTTGAGGCACGACAGCGTGAAGCGCGGTGCGAACAGATCATGACGCGCGAACTTGTCGGCCATCTCCGGATGGGCATCCTGATAGTCATGGATACAGGCCGCGACGCGCGACCAGAAGGCCTCTTCCGTCATCACCTGCTCGCGCACCAGCAGCGGTACCGCGAAGCGGAAGATGCAGTCGAAGACATCGGTGAGCAGCGACAGGATGCGGATCGGTTCCGGCACCTCGACCACCAGACGCTCGACCCCTTCCGGCAGTTCGAGTGCACGGGTCTCTTCGGTGGCGAACAGCGCCGCTTCCTCGGCGATGTCCTTCATCAGCGCACCGCACGGCACGCCATCGCGCAGACGCATGATCAGGTTCTCGCCGTGCGGCATGAACACCAGGTCGTGCTTGAAGTAGCAGTGCAGCAGCGGCGTCATGTAAGCCGTCAGCCACTTGTCGATCCACGCTTCGGCGCCGATGCCGGAGCGCTCGATCAGCGCCGGCAGCAAGGCCTTCTCATCGTTGTCGACATGCAGCAGCGCGGCCATGGTCATCAGGCGCTCGCCCTCGTCCTTGACGTCTTCCGGGCTCTCGCGCCACAGGCTGGCCAGCATCTTGCGATAGCCGACGGCCGCCGGGTCCGCGTCTTCCAACACATCATCGCGATAGCCGATGGCCGCGACTTCACGTAGCAGGCGGAAGCCCCACTTCTCGAAGGACGGGTCCGAATCGATCAGGCCCTGCAGCCACTGATTGATGACCGGAGTGGCACGCATGTAATAGGGCGATAGGCCGCGCATGAAGCCCATGTTGAGGATCGACAGCGCCACCTTCACATAGCGACGGTTCGGCTGATTGCGGTTGTAGAGCGTGCGGATCGACTGCTGTGCCTGATAGCGGTCCTCCCCCAGGCCGAGACAGACGATGTGCTGGCTGGCGATCTCGGCGGCGAAGGTGATCGCCAGCTTGTGGCTCCACTGCCACGGATGCACCGGCATCATCAGGTAGTCGGAGGGCGCAAGGCCCTTCTCGGTCAGCTGCTGCTCCAGACGGGCGAGTTCGGCTTCACCCAGCTCTTCCTCGAGCAGACGGCGCGGATCGAGACCATCCACGGCCGAGTAATGGGCGTTGTCGCGATGCACGGCGATCCACACCAGCGAGAACGGCTGCGCGGCTTCCGGCGCGTAGGCGCGATAGTCCAGCGCATCGAAGCCCATGCGGCCATTGTTGGCGACGAAGCACGGATGGCCTTCGCTCATCGCCGATTCCAGGGTCTGGAAGGAGGCACCTGCCAGCACGCGGGCGGACTGATTCTCGCGCACGGCGCGCTGCATCTTCCAGGCGCTGGAGGCGAGCGTGGCGCTGACCTCCTCGAGATAGACCGGCAGCAGGCGCGGCGGAATCTCCAGCACGTCGTTGAGTTCCAGAATCAGCTCACGCGCGTCCAGCGGCAGGGCGTTGCCGTCGGCATCCAGACGCTGGATGGAGGCGGCATCGATCAGCCAGTGATCGAGCTGGAAACGGCGCGCCACGAAGCGATATTCCGCCGCGCGGCGGCTGACCGGCGGCGTGTCGCTGACCTGCGCCGCCAGCGGCAGGCGGAAGTGATGCCAGTTGTCATGGCTCTGGCAGGCGGTGCGGGTACCGCAGTCATCGGCGCATTGCGGATGGATCAGACGCTCGTGGCTGAACTCGGCCAGCGCCTTGCGCACCAGCAGGCGATTGGCCTGCTGCCAGTCCGGCCCGGTGAGATGCTGGCTGGCCGCGACCGGGTTGGCGGTCACGCCGCGGTCCAGACGCGGGCTGCGGCTGGCCAGGGCGGCGCGGAAGTCCTGCGGGGTGCAGAAGCACAGGCGCGCAGGCTTGCCGTCGAGATCCAGCGGGCCATGATCGACGAAGCCCACCGCGGCATTCA
>NZ_CFDJES010000273.1:0-2003 GCF_983723665.1 Cobetia sp.
GCAACGCTGATTGATGCGGCAGCACCCTGACAGATCACTGGCTTGTTAGCGCTTTAGTATGTGAAATACCTGATTTTCTAATGTTTGGCAGAGAGATTGTTTGGTCATGTGAAAAAGTAATCGCTTGCCACTGATTTTGGCATTGGTCGTCACGCCAGTGGCTCGCATAGCCTGTGGCTGTCTGGTGGGGGCCTGGGCCGTCATGTGCAGGCCCGCCAGGCAAGGATGACTCCAATAACAAGACTCGCGTGTGAGGGACAGGAATATGCAGCAACAGGACACGAAGGAACTGGTGTTTCGGGGTGGTGTGGTGGGTGCTCTGGTGCCGCTGATGGTGCTGGTGGCGGGGCTGATCTACCTCTCGGTATTCGAGCGTGCAGGCACCCAGCCTTTCTGGGCCTGCGCCTGGCTGGCGATGGGGGTCGGGCTCTTTCTGTGTCGTGACCGCTCGGCCTACTGCGAGAGCCTGCTGCGTGGCATGGGCAACCACACCGCGACCGCCATCATTGCCCTATGGCTGCTCGCCGGGGTCTTCGGCAAGCTGATGATGGCAGGTGGGCTCATCGATGGGCTGCAATGGATTGGTGCCTCGATGGGTGCCACCGGAGGTGTCTTCGTGGTGCTCGCCTTCGCCATCTGCATGGTGTTCTCGCTGGGTACGGGTACCAGCGTGGGCACTGTCATCGGCCTTGGCCCCGTGCTGTATCCGGCTGGGGTGATGCTGGGCGCGGACCCGACGATGTTGGCGGTGGCGCTGCTCTCGGGCGCTGCCTTCGGTGACAATCTGTCGCCAGTCTCGGATACCACCATCGTGTCGTCCTTCACCCAGGGGGCGCAGGTCGCGGATGTCATTCGCACGCGTCTGCCGCTGGCACTGTCCGCGGCGGCCATCTGCGTGGTGATCTTCCTGGTGGCCGGTGGTAGCGAGACGGCGCTGACCGAGGTGCCTGCGCTGGCATCAGGCAATGCGCTCGGCCTGGTCATGCTGTTGCCTCTGGCCGTGGTGGTCGGCTTGGCCCTCAAGCGTCGCCATATCATCGAAGCGATGTTCTTCGGCAATCTGGTCGCCATGCTCTGCGCTCTCGTGATCGGCGCCATCAGTCTGGACGATATCTTTGCGCTGCCGGCACAGCGCGGTGAAAGCACCGGCTTGATCGAGAATGGCATCGCCTCGGTGACCGGCGCCGTGCTGTTCGCCCTGATGGTGCTGGCGCTGACACAGGTGATTCTGGATGCCGGTCTGATGCGTCGTCTGCTCGACAAGGCCAACGAGAGTCTCATCAAGACACGCACCGGTGCCGAGACCGGCATTGTCGCCGTGACAGTGGCGGCCTCCATTCCATTGTCTGCCAATGCACCAGCGCTGCTGCTGGTCGGGCCGGGACTGGTGCGCAAGCTGGCCGAGAAGTTCGGTATCGCGCCAGAGCGCAGTGCCAACCTGATGGATTGCGCCGTCTGCACGGTCTTCTTCCTGCTGCCCTGGCATATCGCGGTGGCCGTCTGGCAGCAGGTGATCGCTGCCAGTGCCGCCGAGGCGGGCGTCGCGGCGCCGAGTGCCATGGCGTCCTTCTTCACGCCTTACCCCTGGGCGATGCTGGTGGTGCTGGCCATCTCCATCACCTGGCGTGCGCGCAGCGCTCGCAAGCAGGGCACTCACGCACAGCAGGCCGCTGGAGGTGGCAATCACGAGACGGTGCTGGCGGCGCCGGCCAGGGAAGTGTGAGCCGCACACGCTAGCCTGTACGTAAGCCAGCGTCCTGACGTTTGTGGCTTGATGCATACAGCGCCCCGCGATACTCCTGACTGATGGAGTCTCGCGGGGCGCTGTGGTACCAGGCAGACGCTTTTCTGCTTCTGTCCCAGTCTCTGGGTATGCCCCTGTTATTGGCCTGCCTGAGACAGGGCGGCATGCATTGTCCCGAACTCAATCCTGCATGGCCTGTCCCAATGTCATGACGTTTCATTTCAAGGAGCCATGCATGGCGAAGGTACGTATCACGCAA